>JAXESA010000230.1:0-6778 GCA_034116205.1 Ruminococcus sp.
TCATCGTTCCAGCTGTAAAGCTTTCTAACCTCTTCGCCAACCTTCTCAGAGGGATGCTCGGCGGCAAGCTTTCTCATAGCCTTGAAGTGAACCTGACGGCCTGCGGGGGACATATCCAAAAGGAATTCCTTTGCAAAAGAACCGTCCTGAATATCGGAAAGAACCTTTTTCATAGCCTTCTTTGTGTCCTCTGTGATAATCTTTGGACCTGTGATATAGTCGCCGTATTCAGCAGTGTTGGAAATTGAATATCTCATACCTGCAAAGCCTGACTGATAAATAAGGTCAACGATGAGCTTCATCTCGTGGATGCACTCAAAGTAAGCGTTTCTGGGGTCGTAACCAGCTTCGCAGAGTGTTTCAAAGCCTGCCTGCATAAGTGCGCAAACACCACCGCAGAGAACAGCTTGTTCACCAAAGAGGTCTGTTTCTGTTTCTGTCTTAAAGGTTGTTTCAAGAACACCGGCACGGCTTCCGCCGATACCTGCTGCATATGCAAGTGCCATCTGCTGTGCCATACCTGTGTAATCCTGCTGAACAGCTACAAGACATGGAACACCCTTGACTTCCTGATATTCGGAACGAACTGTGTGGCCCGGTCCCTTTGGTGCAATCATTGTAACATCAACATTTGCAGGTGGTACAATCTGACCAAAGTGGATAGCAAAACCGTGAGCAAACATAAGCATGTTACCCTCTTCAAGGTTTGGCTCAATGTCCTTCTTATACATTGCTGCCTGCTTTTCATCATTGATAAGAATCATAATGATGTCAGCTTTCTTTGCAGCTTCAGCAGCTGTGTAAACTTCAAAGCCCTGCTCTTCTGCCTTTTTCCAGCTCTTAGAGCCAACATAAAGACCGATAATAACATTTACACCGCTGTCCTTAAGGTTAAGTGCGTGTGCGTGACCCTGGCTGCCATAACCAATGATAGCAACTGTCTTATCCTTTAAAAGGTTAAGGTCACAGTCCTGTTGATAAAAAATACTTGCTGCCATTTTATATTCCTCCTTAAAATTGGCAAATGTATGGTTAAATAGCATATCTAAGGAAACACTGAATAAATCCCGCTAAACGCTATTTACACATCTTGCTTGCATATTTTCCGTCAGCTTGCTCAAAAAATCCTTGTAATGCGTCAGCATTACTCCGGTTTATTTGTCCAACCTGACGAAAAATCTGACTGCGCAATATGTGCAAATGATTTAATCAGTGTTTCCGTAAAAATAATGCTAATTAATCGCTTAATCGTTAAAGCCACTGTGGTAGGCTTCCCCCTGACCCTTTTCAATGGCAACTGTGCCTGTTCGCACAATTTCCTTGATGCCAAAAGGCTTTAAAAGGTCAATAAGTGTGTCAATCCTGTCAAGTGTTTCAGAGTACTCAAGGGTAATAGTGTTTGTAGCAACATCAACAACCTTTGCTGACATAACCTGTGCAATTCGCATAATCTCGTCACGCTTTTTGTTGTTACTGCTAACCTTGATGAGCAAAAGCTCACGGCTGATGTATTCACCCTCCACAAGCCTTTTTACCTTGATAACAGGAATGAGTTTATTTAGTTGTTTTTCAAGTTGTTCCACCACATATTCGTCACCGTCGGCAACTATTGTAATCCTGGAAATTGCAGGATTGCTTGTTACACCAACGGCAAGGCTGTCAATGTTAAAGGCTCTTCGTGAGAAAAGTCCTGAAATCTTTGACAAAACGCCTGAGTGGTTTTCAACAATAACTGATAAAGTGTATTTCATAGTATATTTTCACTCTTTAATTTATATTGATGGGGTGTCGGGATAAACATTGCAAATGAGGATGAATGGTTCTTTAAGCTTGAACATTTCCTCTGCAACACGCTCGGCTTCTTCGTTGGAGTTTACCTCGGCGGATTTTATTCCGTATGCCTTGGCTATTTCCTTGAAATCAGGGTCACCTAAGATTGTAGCGCTGAATCTGCCTTCGTACTGCTTTGTTTGAAGCTCCCTAACCATACCAAGACGGTTGTTCTTCATAACAATAATCTTTATGTCAATGTTGTTCTGCATAATAGTTCCAAGCTCTGTAAGATTCATCTGGAAAGAACCGTCACCGCAAACAGCAACAACATCCCTTGTAGGCCTTGCCAGCTTTGCGCCTATTGCAGCGGGAACACTGTATCCCATTGTACCCATACCGCCTGTTGTAAGGAACCTACCCTCACGAATACGGAAGTTGTTGGCACACCAAATCTGATTTTGACCAACATCGGCAACAAGGATACCCTTGCTCTTCATCATAAAGGAAAGCTTTGCAACCAGTGACCTTGGCTCAACAAAGCCCTCTGTAACCGGTGGAGTCCTGTAAAGATTTTTCTTCCAGTCACTGTATGTTTCACACCATTCGTGTGGGATATGATAGTCACCGATTTCCTCAATCAGCTTTTCTATAACATTCTTCATATCACCTACAATAGGAACGGTGGTCTTTACATTTTTTCCTATTTCGGCAGGGTCAATATCAATATGTATAATCTTGCTTGTCTTACTTACCTGGTCAGGTCTTGCAACTGCTCTGTCACCAAGTCTTGCACCGCAAACAATAAGCAAATCGCTTTCGTGCAAAGCACGGTTTGCATACTTTTTGCCGTGACTGCCAAGCATACCAAGGTATCTCATATGCTCACTTGGCATAACACCGATGCCCATAAGGGTTGAGATAACAGGAATACCTGTGGTTTCTGCAAATTTAACAAGCTTTAGCTTACTTCCCGAAGAAAGTACACCGCCACCTGCAACAATAAGAGGACGCTCAGCCTTCTTGATAAGCTCAACTGCCTTTTTAATTTGCATTTTGTGGCCACGGACATTTGGCTTGTAGCCTACAATGTCAACACTTTCGGGGTACTCAAAGGACTCAATCTCCTCCTCCTGAACATCCTGGGGAATGTCAATGAGTACTGGTCCCATTCTGCCTGTTGTGGCAATGTGAAAAGCCTCCTTGAATACTCTTGGCAAGTCCTTTGTGTCGTTTACAAGGTAGCTGTGCTTTACAAATGGTTCACAGGCGCCTGTGATGTCAGCCTCCTGAAAAACATCTCTGCCCAACAGCTCCCTTTTAACCTGACCTGTAATACAAATTACAGGAATACTGTCGGAATAGGCAGTAGCAATGCCGGTAATCATATTTGTAGCACCGGGGCCGGAGGTTGCAACGCAAACGCCAACCTTGTTACTGCACCTGCTGTATCCGTTTGCGGCGTGAACAGCAGACTGCTCCATTCTTACAAGTATATGCTTAATGTTGGATTTGTATAGTGAATCATAAAATGGGCATATCGCCGCACCCGGATAACCAAAGACAGTTGTAACGCCCTCGGCTTCAAGGCACTTTATCATTATGTCTGCACCGCTAATCATATATCTGTAATGCTCCTATGAAATAATTTGATACTCACTAATATAAACACCAATTAAAAAGCAAAGTTCTTTTCAATCAGTGCCAACAATAATAATTTCTATATAAAAGCATTATACAATAAACAATATTCTATTTCAAGGGGAAAACACAAAAAAACAACTTGATTTTCCCTGATTGCTATGATATAATGTACAGAGTTAATTGCAAACCTTTACCTTAGGTTTGTATAAGCGAGCGACAGGCCCTATACGATTGGTGCCTGTGAACCATGTCAGGCGGGGAACCGAGCAGCATTAAGCAGTGTTTCCGATGCGATGTAGTAAGTCTGTCGTTCACTTATATAAATCTCTGCCGTTATGGCGGTATAACGGTTTGCAATTTTTTATTTGCAGGGTGGTGAATTTATGTATCAGGTTCTTTACCGCAAGTGGCGTCCCGAAAAATTTTCCGATGTTTCAGGTCAGCCCCAGGTTACAAAGACCCTTAAAAACGAAATAAAGAACAGTAGGATTAACCATGCCTATCTTTTCACCGGTTCAAGGGGAACAGGTAAAACAACCTGTGCAAAAATTTTAGCCAAGGCTGTAAACTGCCTTGACAGTCACGACGGCGAGCCCTGTGGAAAGTGTCAGAATTGCATTGACTTTCAGGAGGGCAACCTCCTTGATGTTGTAGAGATGGACGCCGCCAGCAACCGTGGTATAGAGGATATTCGTGTCCTTATTGAGGAATCAGCATTTTCCCCATCAAAGGGAAAGTACAGGGTGTATATCATTGACGAGGTTCATATGCTAACTGAACCCGCCTTTAATGCCCTCTTAAAAACCCTTGAAGAACCACCTGCTCATGTTGTGTTTATCCTTGCAACTACCGAGGTGCATAAGCTACCTCAGACAATTCTTTCCAGATGCCAAAGGTTTGACTTTCACCGAATTGCCCCTGAGGATATTGCCGAAAGGCTTATGTATGTTGCAAATGAAGAGAATGTCACAATAACCAAGGAGGCAGCCCTTTTGACTGCTGTTATTGCAGACGGTGCAATGAGGGATTCCCTGTCAATTATGGACAGGTGTATCGGGATCAGCCGGGATATTGACGCCGATGTGGTGCGAAAGGCGGCAGGTCTTGCCCAAAAGGATTACCTGTTCTCACTTTCATCTGCCTGTATAAACAAAAATGTCCAAAAGGCACTTTCTATAATAGATAAGCTCCACGGCGAAAGTATGGATATGGCAAGGCTTTGTGCAGAGCTGATTGACCATTTCAGAAACTTTATGCTTATCAAAACTGTTCGCAATCCCCGTGAAATGATTGTTATGAATGATGATGAGTTTGAACAGGCT
The DNA here is from genome assembly GCA_034116205.1 of Ruminococcus sp. Classification (GTDB taxonomy): domain Bacteria; phylum Bacillota; class Clostridia; order Oscillospirales; family Acutalibacteraceae; genus Ruminococcoides. Next base: position 4,737 of record JAXESA010000230.1, read on the forward strand.
CAAAGTCAGTGTGACTATGTTTCATTGGCTGATATTGTGTATTTTATGGATGTTCTACAGCGCAGTGCCGAGAGAATGGGCAAAAGCTCCTCCAACAGGACAGAGATTGAAACAGCCCTTGTAAAGCTGACTTCACCAGAGCTTGATATGAGTCAGGAGGCTTTGACAGCAAGACTTGTCAAGTTGGAAAAGGCTGTGAATATGGGTGGTTTTTCACAGGTGAGCAACACCACCCAAACTAATAATACAAGTAATAGAGAAGATATTGAAAAATCTGATTTAGTAAATAAAAAGGAAGAAAATTCTGTACCTGATAGGATAGAAGAAACACCACAGCAAAATAATACACCGGTATTTCCAAATATGGAAAGCACATCAACTGCAAATGACCTTCACAATAAACTGGAAGAAATGCGTAGCAGATTGGCTATAAAAGAGGAAGAAACTAAAAGTCAACTTGATGACCAAACGGTCAGTGACAATCCTCCAAGCGTTCCTTTCCCAACTCTTGAGGACAGAGGTGCACCGGTACAGGAAAAGGCACCGGTAAGGCGAAATCCTGTTAATCTTGAAGAAATATATGCCAATGCAGAACCATTCTTAAGATGGCAAGAGGTTGTTGAAAACTTAAAGGAATACAGCCGACCAATAGCCGCATCCTTTGACAACACAGATGCATATGTCAGCGGTGACTATCTCCTGATTGATGCAAAGACAGATATTCCTTTTAATCTGTTAAAACGCAGCCCCGAGCAAAAGGACAGGATAAGGGATGCTGTTCAGGAGATGACAGGGAAGAGGTACAAGCTTGGACCATACAAGCCTCCTGTGAAAAAACAGGAAAAAACAGACCCGCTTGTCACCTTTGCTCAAAAGCTAAGGGACAGCGGTGTTGATGTTACAGAAGAATAAAATCTATAGATAATAAAGAAAAGTGAGGAAATTACTATGAAAGCAAGATTACCAAAGAATTATAGTGGCGGCGGAATTGGAAATATGCAGCAGCTTGCCCGTCAGGCACAGAAGATGCAGGAAGAAATGGAAACAAAAACTGCCGAGCTTGAACAAAAGGAATACAAAGCATCTGCCGGAGGCGGAGCAGTAACTGCAGTTGTAACAGGTGCTATGGAAGTAAAATCCCTTGAAATAGACCCCGAAATTGTTGACCCTGAGGATGTAGAAATGCTCAGCGACATTGTTATGGGCGCTGTAAACGAGGCACTCAGAAACGCCGCAAAGGATAAGGAAGATACAATCTCCGCAATTTCAGGCGGACTTAACATTCCGGGTATGTTTTAATGGGAGTATATAATGTAGCTCCCCTGCAAAAGCTCATTGAACAGTTTGAAAAACTTCCGGGAATAGGGGCAAAAACTGCCCAAAGACTTGCATATTTTGTCCTGAATCTGCCAAAAACAGAGGCAGAGGAATTTGCAAAGGCAATCGTTGATGCAAAGGAAAAGATAAAGTATTGTACAGTCTGCTGTAATTTTACAGATAAAGAAAAATGCCCTGTTTGTACAAGCCACAGCCGTGACCATTCTGTAATTTGCGTGGTGGAAACACCAAGGGATGCAATGGCTATGGAAAATACAAACGAGTACCACGGAACATACCATGTTCTCCACGGTGCAATTTCGCCTCTCAACGGAATAGGCCCCGACCAGCTTAGGATTAAGGAGCTGTTAAGCAGACTTAACAATGAAGAGGTACAAGAGGTTATTATGGCTACAAATCCCACAGTTGAGGGTGAGGCAACAGCAATGTACCTTACAAAGCTTTTAAAGCCACTTGGCATTAAGGTGACCCGCCTTGCATATGGTATTCCTGTGGGGGGCGACCTTGAATATGCCGACGAGGTAACCCTTGCAAGGGCATTAGAGGGCAGAACAGATTTATAGTAATTGGTGTAAGCTATGAAAGAAAGTACAAAGACAATTACACAAAATAAAAAAGCTCACCACGACTACTTTGTTTTGGAAAGCTACGAGGCGGGAATTGAGCTTTGCGGTACAGAGGTAAAGTCACTTCGTGCCGGCAAG
>JAXESA010000231.1:0-2725 GCA_034116205.1 Ruminococcus sp.
TCAAACGAGGGCAGGGGATATGTTCTAAGACGACTTCTCAGGAGAGCCGCCCGTCACGGAAGAATTTTAGGCTACACAAAGCCATTCCTATATAAAATTGCAGATACGGTAATTAATGAAAACGAGTCAGCTTATCCTGAACTTCGTGACAAGAGAGATTTTATCATCAAGCTGATTGAGGTTGAAGAGGAAAACTTTAGCCAGACTGTAAATCAAGGTCTTCAAATGCTTGAAACAATGATTATGCAGGAAGATACCAAGGTGCTTTCCGGTGACGACGCATTTAAGCTTAACGACACATTTGGTCTGCCTATTGACCTTATTAAAGAAATTGTTAACGAATCCGGAATGTCTGTTGACACCGAAAGATTCAAGTCACTTCTTGATGAGCAGAAAAAGCGTTCAAGAGATGCAAGAAAAAATGCAGGTGAGGATGCTTGGATTTCCGACAGCACCGACCTTACCGATATTGACCCAACGGTTTTTACCGGCTACAAGGTTACTATGAATGAGGCAAAGGTTGTTGCCATTGTTAAAGATGGCGAAAGAGTCCTTGCACTTTCTGAGGGTGAAAACGGTGTTGTTATACTGAACAAAACTCCTTTCTATGCCGAAAGCGGTGGACAGGTTGGTGACACAGGTATCATCAACAATGACGATATGGTTGCAACTGTTAAGAACACCACCAAGGATGCATCGGGAATTTTCCTCCACAGTGTAACTGTTGAAAAGGGTGTTGTAACAGTTGATGATGTTGTTCAGGCAAAGATTGATTCAAAGAGAAGAATGAACATCACCCGCAACCACACAGCCGCTCACCTTTTGCAGGCTGCTTTAAGAGAAGTTTTAGGCACCCATGTTGAACAGGCAGGTCAGTATGTAAGTGACGATTACTTTAGATTTGACTTCACCCATTTTGAGGCTCTCACTAAGCAGGAACTTGAAATGGTAGAAAACCTTGTAAATGAAAAAATCCTTGAACAGCTTGATGTTGTTTCTGAGGAAATGAGCATTGACGAGGCTAAAAAGCTGGGCGCTATGATGCTCTTCGGTGAAAAGTACGGTGACAGAGTTCGTGTTGTAAATGCAGGGGATTTCTCCCTTGAATTCTGCGGTGGTACACATGTGGGTAACACCTCAAACATTGGTCTTTTCAAGATTAAGTCAGAAAATTCCGTTGCATCCGGTGTAAGAAGAATTGAGGCTGTAACAGGTGAGGGAGTGCTTAACTTCCTTGACAGCGTTTTGTATGTAGTTAATAAATGCACAGAGGCACTTCGCCTTAATAATCCTCGTGAGCTTGTTCAGGGTTCAATCCGTATTGCCGAGGAAATGAAAGCCAAGGACAAAAAGATTGACGAGCTTAACAAGAAGATTGCACAGAATGCAACTCAAGAAATTTTCAAAAATGCCAAGCGATACAAAGGCGTTCGTATTATCTCCGTTGCTATCAACGACGCAACAACAGATATGCTTCGTGATATGGCATCAAGAGCAGTTAGCAACAACCCAATGACAGTTATTGTCCTTGCAGGTATTTCCGGCGAAAAGGTAACATTTATCTGCTGTTGTGGTAAGGATGCAGTTGCCCACGGACTTAAGGCGGGTGACATTGTTCGTCAGGTTGCACAGGTTGCCGGCGGTAACGGTGGCGGAAAGCCAAGTATGGCTATGGCAGGTGCAAAGGACATCACAAAGGTTGACGACGCAATAATCGCAACAGAGGAAATTATCCATAAAATGGTTGACGATCTTGGCATTGAATAATTCTAAATAAAATTATGTAGAAATATAGTAAAGTAAAACTCTCCCGAATATTACGGGAGAGTTTTGTCATCTGAATATTAACAAAGATATATCACTATGATATTTAAACTATCAAGCTTTTTTGATTAAGTGTGATTTTCGCAATAATAAAGTCAAAAATGCCGACTGTCAAAACAGTCGGCATAATTTTATAGTTTATAGGGGAACTTACTTATTTTTGATTGCCTCGTCAATGGCTGCGGCTGCCTTTTTACCGGCACCCATAGCCAAAATAACAGTTGCGGCGCCTGTAACAGCGTCACCGCCTGCATATACGAATGGTCGGCTTGTAAGTCCGTCGTCATCAGCAATAATTCCGCCCCATGTCTGTGTATCAAGTCCCTCTGTTGTCTGTTTGATAAGTGGGTTAGGGGAAGTACCGATTGACATAATTACACAATCCATTGGAATTGTAAACTCGGAACCCTCTTTTACAACAGGTCTTCTTCTTCCGCTTGCGTCAGGCTCGCCAAGCTCCATCTCAACACACTTGATGCCTGTTACAGCGTCGTTTTCGTCACCGATAATTTCTGTTGGGTTGGTGAGTGTGCGGAAGATGATGCCCTCTTCCTTAGCGTGGTGAACTTCCTCTGCTCTTGCAGGTAGCTCGTTTTCGGATCTTCTGTAAATGATGTTAACCTCTTCAGCGCCAAGTCTAAGTGCTGACCTTGCTGCGTCCATAGCAACGTTACCGCCACCAACAACAGCAACTCTCTTTGCGTGCATAATCGGTGTTGGGCTGTCGCCCCTGTAAGCCTTCATAAGGTTAACTCTTGTGAGGAATTCGTTGGCGGAGTAAACACCGTTAAGGTTTTCGCCCGGGATGTTCATAAATCTTGGAAGTCCTGCACCACTGCCGATAAATACAGCTTCATAGCCCATATCCATAAGCTCGTCAATGGAGAGTACCTTACCGATA
>JAXESA010000232.1:0-5920 GCA_034116205.1 Ruminococcus sp.
TAAAATTTACATTCCTTTCAATAACTGTTAGTTTTTACAAAATGTTAGTTTCCATATGTATTGAGAACTCTCAAGGCTATGTCGTACTTGCTTTTTCTAAGGTCCATTGCCTGTTTCTCGAGATAGTGATGAGCCTGGCTCTCTGTCATACGCAGGTTTTGCATAAGGAGAAGTTTTGCACGATTTACAATTTTCATTGTTTCAACCTGTGACTTCAGCTTTGTATTCTCTTTAACTACCTTATTCATTCTTTCCTTAAAGCATTCAGAAAACATAAGGTAATGGTGAAAAAGGTGCTTATTTATAGGTTTAGAAATAACCATAATGCCCTTTGATGTCATCATTTGGGCAACTTCTATGGATTTGTTCTGATGAACAATTACCATTATGCTGGCAGTAGTTTTTTCGCCACAGAATGATGCAAGCTCCAGACCTGATTCATCATCCAAAGGTGTATTGATAACAACAAGGTCATACTCATCTGTTTCAATCGCCTTTTTAGTATCAGCGGATTTTTCCACAACAAATACATCGTTAAATCCCTCTTCGGACAATAACGACTTAAGTGCATTTGCATTATTTGACTGTTTTGAAACTACTATTGCCTTTTTCACACACATCACTCACTATATTCTATACTATATTTGCTTTAAAGAAATTGCATATAAGAATTATAACAAAATTTTTCCCTTATTAATACAATCTGTCGAAGTGCACAACATTCCTCAAAAGCCACTGCAAAATCAACATCCAGCAACAACCAAAAGGTTGTTTAATACTATACTATTTATAATGCAATTTGTATTACAAGATCATCTGGTAATATTATACTCTATTTTCGCATACTATATACTAAATATAATGTCACGGAAGATACCCTATGTATAATCATCCATAAATAATAAGAAAAACATACATCAGGGTAGTATTAAAAACCCAATTTTCTACAGTGTATAAACAAGCAGAAATTACCGTATTTTCCCATCTGCATTTTCCACTACATTATATAGTATAGCGGAATATTTCGTCAAGGGATTTTGCAACTTTTCACTATTAATCCGTCTATTATTTATCTATTTGTACATTTTTTATAGGTTTATCCTATTTTCGCGCTTTGATTTTGCAAGTTTTTTATAAAAATCTTGCAAAATTCATTTTTTGTCCTTTTTTCTCTTGACTTTGCTAACGATTGATACTATAATGTGTGCATAGACAGCAATGGCGCTGCAGACAATCAGTCTGTGGCGCCATTTTGCTTTAGTCAAATTTTATTATACTAATGTTAGTAAAAATAACTTTAGTACAAGGATAGGAGATAATTACAATGGCAAACATTCCAGAAATCTTTGGTAGTATGGTATTTAACGATGCTACAATGAAGGAAAGACTTCCTAAGGCTACCTACAAAGCACTTAAGAGGACTATTGACCTTGGAGAACCACTTGATCTTTCTGTTGCAAATGTTGTTGCAAATGCAATGAAGGATTGGGCAGTAGAAAAGGGTTGCACCCACTACACACACTGGTTCCAGCCAATGACAGGCGTTACTGCTGAAAAGCACGACAGCTTTATTGACCCAGAGTCAAATGGCACAGCCATTATGGAATTTGGCGGTAAGGAGCTTGTTAAGGGCGAGCCTGACGCATCATCTTTCCCAAGCGGAGGTATTCGTGCTACATTTGAGGCAAGAGGTTACACAGCATGGGATCCAACATCCCCGGCATTTATTAGAGATACTACATTATACATTCCAACAGCTTTCTGTTCATACACAGGTGAAGCACTTGATAAAAAAACTCCTTTGCTCCGTTCAATGGAAGTTCTTTCAAATGCAGCTTGTCGTAGCTTAAAGTTCTTTGGCAAGGATGTTCAGAAGGTTACATCAACAGTTGGTCCAGAGCAGGAATACTTCTTGGTTGACAAAAAGTATTTCGACCAGAGAAAAGACCTTATCTTAACAGGCAGAACACTCTTCGGTGCAGCTGCTCCTAAGGGTCAGGAACTTGACGACCACTACTTTGGCTCACTTAAGACAAGAGTTAAAGAATTTATGGCTGATTTGGATGTTGAGCTTTGGAAACTTGGCATCACATCTAAGACAAGACATAACGAGGTTGCCCCTGCACAGCACGAAGTTGCTCCTATATTCGGAACAACAAACATTGCAACCGACCACAACCAGCTTGTTATGGAAACACTTAAAAAGACTGCTGAAAAGCACGGTATGGTTTGCTTGCTTCACGAAAAGCCATTTGCAGGTGTTAACGGTTCCGGTAAGCACAACAACTGGTCAATGGGAACAAACACAGGTGAAAACCTGATTAACCCGGGTAAAGACCCAATTAACAATACACAGTTCCTGTTCTTCCTCGCCGCTATTATGAAGGGCGTTGACGAATATGCAGATCTTCTCAGAATTTCTGTTGCTTCCGCCGGTAATGACCACAGACTTGGTGCTAACGAAGCACCTCCTGCAATCGTTTCAATGTTCCTTGGAGATGAGCTTGAAGCTGTTGTTGACTCCATTGTTGAAAACAAGGATTACACAGCTCCCGGTAAGGTTCCAATGCATCTTGGCGTTGATGTTCTTCCTGATTTCAAGAAGGACAACACAGACAGAAACAGAACTTCACCATTCGCATTTACAGGTAACAGATTTGAGTTCAGAATGCTTGGTTCAGCTGTTAATATCGCTTGCCCTAACATTATGATTAACACAATCATGGCAGAAGAGCTTAACGAATTTTGTGATGAAATTGATAAGGCTGACGATAAGGAAAAAGCAATCAAGGAACTTATCAAAAAGACATTTACAGAACACAAGAGAGTTGTATTTAACGGTGACGGTTATTCAGAAGAGTGGCCAATCGAAGCCGAAAAGAGAGGACTTTACAACCTTAAGTCCCTCCCGGAGGCACTTGCTCACTTTGATGACCAGAAGAACATTGACTTGTTCGTAAAGAATAAGGTTCACTCCGAAATCGAAATCAAGGCTCGTAAGGTTATTACACTTGAAGAATATGTAAAGACAATCAACATCGAGGCTCTTACAATGCTTGAGATGGCAAAACAGGATATCCTCCCTGCAGTTTCAGGTTATGTAAAGGAACTTACAGACACAGCTTTGGCTAAAAAGTCACTGTCAGCAAGTATTCCAACCTCTGTTGAAGAAGACCTTATCACAACACTTTCAAATGACCTTGTATCATTCTCAGAAAAGATTAAATCACTTGAAGAAATTCTTGCTAAGGGCAACGACATTGAGGATGCTCAGGAGCGGGCAAACTACTACCATGATGTTGTATTTGCAGCAATGAATGAGCTTAGAGCAGTCAGCGATGAGATGGAAACTATGACATCTTCAGAATACTGGCCACATCCTACATACGACAAGCTTCTGTTTGGCGTTTAATAGGATAGTAAAATAATTTTTCCAACAACCCTACTCCTTGAAGTCAGGAGCAAGGAGTAGGGTTTATATACAATTTCATATTTATTATTTAACATTTAACATTTTTACTTGAGGAGATGAAGTAGATATGGATGCAAACTCTGTATTAGAAATGATCACCAGTACTTCTTTTGGAATCTGGTTTCTGATTGGTGCGGCACTTGTATTCTTTATGCAGTGCGGTTTCGCAATGGTAGAAACAGGATTTACCAGAGCAAAGAGTGCCGGTAACATCATTATGAAGAACCTTATGGACTTCTGTATCGGTTCTATTGTATTTATGCTTTTAGGCTTTGGACTTATGATGTCCGAAGAGTATGTAGCCGGTCTAATTGGTGTTCCAGACCTTGGAATGTTCCAGAATTACGAAAGCTTTGATTATTCCGGCTTTGTATTCCAGCTTGTTTTTTGTGCTACTGCAGCGACAATCGTTTCCGGTGCAATGGCAGAAAGAACAAAGTTCAGCGCATACTGCGTTTATTCTGCAGTAATCAGTGCTGTTGTATATCCAATCGAAGCCGGTTGGGTTTGGAATAAAGGCGGCTGGCTTTATCAGTTACAGTTTGTTGACTTTGCCGGTTCTGCTGTTATCCACACAGTGGGTGGTACAGCCGCACTTGTTGGTGCAATTATCCTTGGACCTCGTATCGGTAAGTACAGCAAGACTAAGAGTGGCAAGATTAAGTCAAACGCTATTCCGGGTCACTCACTTACACTTGGTGCACTTGGTGTATTCATCCTTTGGTTCGGCTGGTACGGATTTAACGGCGCAGCCGCTACAACAATCGAAAGCCTTGGCTCTATCTTCCTAACAACAACTCTTGCAACAGGTGCTGCAACAGTAGCTTGTATGATATTCACTTGGATTAAGGACGGCAAGCCTGATGTTGGTATGTGCTTAAACTCATCCCTTGCAGGTCTTGTAGCAATCACTGCTCCTTGTGCATCTGTTGACGCATTAGGCGCTGTAATCATCGGTCTTGTAGCAGGTATCCTTGTTGATGTGGTAGTTGAACTCCTTGATAAGAAGTGCCACATTGACGACCCTGTAGGTGCTGTCGGCGTACATATGGCAAACGGTATCTGGGGTACACTTGCTGTTGGTCTTTTCGCAACAGGCAAGGGCGAAGGTGCTTTCGTTGACGGTTCTGCCCTACCCGGTCTATTCTACGGCGGCGGATTAAAGCTCCTTGGTATTCAGGCACTTGGTATTGTTACAATCGTTGCTTATGTTCTCGTTGCAATGACAATCGTATTCCAGATTATCAAGCACACAATCGGTCTTAGAGCTTCCGCTGAGGATGAAATCCTTGGTATGGACCTTGCAGAACACGGTCTTTCATCTGCATATGCAGACTTTATGGCTACAACCCCTGCTTACAACGGTGAAGTTTCCGAGCAGGTTGACCTTACAGGTATCAAGCCGGTTGAACTTACACTTGGTGCAAAGCCTACCGGTAAATATACACAGATTTCAGTTATCTGCCCTGAAGACAAGTTTGGTATTCTTCGTGACACAATGGAGGCTATCGGCGTTACAGGTATGACAGTTACACAGGTTATGGGCTGTGGTGTTGAAAAGGGTCACCTTGGCAGATACAAGGGTGTTCCAACATCAATGAACCTGTATCCAAAGGTAAAGGTAGACATTGTTGTTTCAACTGTTGACCCGGGTCTTGTAGTTGCAGCAGCTAAGAAGGCTATCGGTACTGAACACAGAGGAAGCGGTAAGATCTTTGTTTCCGATGTAGAGGATGTTATGAGAGTTCGTACCGGTGAAACCGGCTATGAGGCTCTTAACGACTAATCTTAGCTTATACCACTAACAAGTATCAGTTCATTCCTGAGGAACTTATACTTAGTTTTATACCTATCCTTTTTTGGAAAGCAGGAATTGCAAAAGCAATTCCTGCTTTTTCCATTATTTTATTTAAAATTATTTCATAATTTGTTAACAACTCTAACACATTGCACAAATAAATCTTAGAATTATTGTAGGAACCAGCAGAATAATATTCTTTAAAAGAAAATTATTTCAAACGCTTCATATTATAATAATAATGTAAAAGATTATCCTACAATGGGGTGTTATGAAATGACAAAAACAAGAAAGCTACTGGCTATTTTTCTTACAATAGCCACCATTTTGAGTATTGCATCAGTTTCTGCTTTTTCTGCAAGTACTGAAAGTGTAGGAATTACTGTTCACTATTACAGTGAAAGCGGTACTCCAAATATTTACTATTGGAACGCACTTCCAACAAATATTCAAACAGAGTATCCCGGCCCAACAATGGTTTCAGAGGGCAACGGTTGGTACAAGTACACCTTCAGCGACAAAACAAAGATTAACCTTATGTTTGTAACACAGGGAAATCAGTCCAATGAACTCACCCGAACAACCGGAGAATGGTGGTACAAAGGTACACGATGGTATTCAAAGGATCCCTCAAACCAGGGCAACTATGA
>JAXESA010000233.1:0-20410 GCA_034116205.1 Ruminococcus sp.
TTCTTGATAAATCTGTCTATGAATATATTCAGAAAAATAAATTATATGGGGTGAAGTGATGGATATTAATTATCTTAAAAGTCTTATTAAGCCCAGAATGGGTGAATACCGCTATGTTCATTCTGTGAATGTATCAAAAAAGGCGGTTGAGCTTGCCAAAATTTACAGCTGTGATGAAGAGAAAGCAATGATTGCCGGTATGCTTCACGACATAACAAAAGAAACCCCTGCTAATGAACAGTTGAAAATTATCACAGAGGGTGGTATAATTTTGGATGATGTTGAAAAAAGCAGTACCAAGCTGTGGCATCCCATATCAGGTTCTGTATATATCCATGACACAGTGGGAATAACTGACAGTGATATTGTCAATTCAGTAAGATATCACACCACAGGCAGAGCAGGAATGTCGCTACTTGAAAAGATAATTTTTGTTGCAGACTTTACAGGTGACGAAAGAAATTATGACGGTGTGGATATTATGAGGGAAAAGTCTATGAGAAGTCTTGAAGAGGCAATGCTGTATGGTTTGCAGTTTACTATTAAAGATTTGTCAAAGAGGATGATGACTATTCATCCAAACGCTTTGGCTTGCTATAATGAATTATTACTAAAGGATGAAAAGAATGGAAACTAAAGAACAGGCAAGGTTAATTGCCAAGGTATTAAACGATAAAAAGGGTATTGATGTAAAGGTAATCAAAATTTCCGATGTGTCTGTACTTGCAGACTATATGGTTATTGCAACCGGTACAAGCTCAACCCATGTAAAATCCCTTGCAGATGAAGTTGAATATCAGCTTGACGAGGCAGGCTTTTCTGTAAGCCATATTGAGGGTCACAGGGGCAACGGTTGGATTTTGCTTGACTATATTGACATTATTGTTCATATATTTGATGATGATTCCCGTGAGTACTACGACCTTGAAAGACTATGGCAGGACGGTACAGTAGTGGAATTTGACGATATAGATTAACGGAGGGACAGACAGTGAAATATAATCATAAAGAAATCGAGCCGAAGTGGCAAAAAATTTGGGAAGAAAAAGGTTGCTTTCATGCAGAAGAAAACAGCGATAAGGAAAAATTCTTTGCCCTTATCGAATTTCCTTATCCATCAGGACAGGGACTTCATGTTGGTCACCCAAGACCATACACAGCCCTTGATGTAGTTTCAAGAAAGAGAAGACTCCAGGGCTACAATGTTCTTTATCCCATAGGCTGGGATGCCTTTGGACTTCCAACAGAAAACTATGCAATTAAAAATCACATTCACCCGGAAGAGGTTACAAAAAAGAATGTTGCCCGCTTTAAAAAGCAGATTCAGTCTTTAGGCATTTCTTTTGACTGGAGTCGTGAGATTAACACTACTGACCCTGATTATTACAAATGGACTCAGTGGATATTCCTGCAACTCTTCAAAAAAGGTCTTGCATACAAAAAGGAAATGGCTGTCAACTGGTGTACTTCCTGTAAATGCGTTCTTGCCAACGAAGAGGTTGTCAACGGTGTTTGTGAACGCTGTGGCAGTGAGGTAGTAAGAAAGGTTAAGTCACAATGGATGCTTAAGATTACCGAATATGCCGACAGACTTATAAGCGACCTTGATTTGGTTGACTATCCCGACAGAGTAAAGGCACAGCAGAAAAACTGGATTGGCAAATCCACAGGAGCCGAGGTTGACTTCAAAACCACCGAGGGTGACATCCTCACAGTATATACAACAAGATGCGACACACTCTTTGGTGCTACATATATGGTAATTTCACCTGAGCATCCTTGTATCGAAAAGTGGAGTGACAAAATTTCCAATATTGACGAAGTAAAGGCTTATCAGGCAGAGGCATCTAAAAAGTCCGACTTTGAAAGAACAGAGCTTGTAAAGGAAAAGACAGGTGTTCTCATCGACGGCGTTAAGGCTGTTAACCCTGTTAACGGAAAAGAAATTCCTATCTTTGTTTCCGACTATGTTCTTGTTTCCTACGGAACAGGTGCAATTATGGCTGTTCCTGCTCACGATACACGAGATTGGGAGTTTGCAAAGAAGTTTAATCTCCCTATCATTGAGGTTGTTAAGGGCGGAAAAGATGTACAAGAGGAGGCATTTACCGACTGTGCAACAGGTGTTATGGTAAATTCCGATTTCCTAACAGACCTATCTGTTGAAGATGCCAAGAAAAAGATGATTGCTTGGCTTGAAGAAAATGGTGTAGGCAGAGCCAAGGTTAACTATAAGCTAAGGGACTGGGTATTCTCCCGTCAGAGATACTGGGGCGAGCCTATTCCTATTGTTCATTGTGACAAGTGCGGTTATGTTCCAATCCCTGAAAGTGAACTTCCACTTAAATTACCAATGGTTGATTCCTATGAGCCAACAGACACAGGTGAATCACCTCTATCAAAAATGACCGATTGGGTAGAAACCACCTGTCCTCACTGCGGCGGAAAGGCTTACAGAGAAACCGATACTATGCCACAGTGGGCAGGTTCATCTTGGTACTTCCTAAGATATATGGACCCACACAATAATGAGGTTCTTGCAAGTAAAGAGGCACTTGAGTATTGGTCACCTGTTGACTGGTACAACGGTGGTATGGAGCATACAACCCTTCACCTTCTTTACAGCCGTTTCTGGCATAAATTCCTCTATGACATCGGAGTAGTGCCAACTCCCGAGCCATACGCAAAGCGTACAAGCCACGGTATGATTTTGGGCGAGAACGGGGAAAAGATGAGTAAATCCCGTGGTAATGTTGTAAATCCTGATGAAATTGTTGAACAGTACGGTGCAGATACAATGCGTATGTACGAAATGTTCATCGGTGACTTTGAAAAGGCAGCTCCTTGGAGTGCGTCAAGCATTAAGGGTTGCAGAAGATTCCTTGAAAGATACTATAATCTTCAGGAAAAGCTCATTGACGGTGACGCAATAAGACCTGAGCTTGAATGTGCTTTCCACAAAACCATTAAAAAGGTTGGAGAAGATATTGAGAACATCAAGTTCAACACAGCTATTGCCGCTCTTATGGCACTTATGAACGACATTAGTGCAGTTGGCAACATCAACAAAAAGGAATATGCAATCTTCACTATCCTACTAAACCCATTTGCACCTCATATTACAGAAGAGGTATGGGAAAGCTGTTCACTCGGTGACGGTATTGTAGCAGAACAAAGCTGGCCTCTATTTGATGAATCCAAGTGCAAAGAGGAGCAGATTGAAATTGTTGTTCAGGTCAACGGAAAAATCAAAGCAAAGCTAATGATTCCTGCTGATGCTGAGCAGAGTGAAGCAATTTCACTTGCAAAAGCAGACGAAAATGTTAAAAAAGCTGTTGACGGAATGAACATTATCAAGGAAATATACGTAAAGGGCAGACTTGTCAATATCGTTGTTAAGCCTTAAAATAACATTTTTCTACTAAAATTTATATTTTCCTTGACAAAGATTGCTATTGATTGTATAATCATTATTGCGATTAAGCAAATATTACCCATGCCAAGTGGCAGATGGGAGGGAAATATAAATGGCAGAAGTAAGATTAAAAGAAAATGAATCTCTTGAAAGCGCTCTGAGAAGATTTAAAAAGCAGTGTGCAAGAGCCGGCGTTATCGCTGAGGTTCGCAAGAGAGAAGCTTATGAGAAACCTTCAGTTAAGCGTAAGAAAAAATCTGAAGCAGCTCGTAAGAGAAAGTATAAGTAATATATGCTTAAAGGCGGACAGTTAAATATACTGTCCGCATTTTATTTAAGGAAACACTGATTAAATCATTTGCACATAAAGGGCTGTCAGATTTTTCGTCAGTTTGTTAAAAAAACCGCAGGAATGCTTGACGCATTGTGAGGGTTTGGGGGCTTAATGGCGGAAAAATGCAAACAAGATGTGTAAATAGATTTTAATTGTGATTTATTAAGTGTTTCCTTAAGAAAGGTTTTTGCTATGAAAAAGATTTTAGTTATCCTTGGTCCTAATCTTAATATGGTTGGAATCAGAGAAAAATCAATATATGGAGCTGAAAATGCCGATACTATTAACGAGGACATTTTGGCATTTGCAAAGGATGCCGGTTTTGACTGTGATATTTATCAGTCAAATCACGAGGGCGACCTTATTGACAAAATTCATTCTACACTTGGTAATTACGACGGTGTTGTCCTCAATGCAGGTGCTTTAACTCATTATAGCTATGCTTTAAGGGACGCTATTGCATCTGTTGAACAGGTACCTTTTGTTGAGGTTCATATGTCAAATGTGCATAAGAGAGAGGAATTTCGTCACAAGTCTGTAATTTCAGAGGTTTGCGTAGGTGTTATCTGCGGTTTTGGTAAGGATAGTTACAGACTGGGAATACAGGCTTTAAAGGGTATGATTTAATGGACTGTTACAAAAACAGAATAGAAAAGTTGAAAGAAAAAACAGAAAACTCCTCTTTTCTTGTTACCGATGACAAAAACATCTACTATTTCACAGGTCTTTGGGACAGCAACGGTTATCTTCTTGTAACGCAAAATGAAGCATATCTTTTTGTTGACTTCAGATACGGGGAAGTGGCAGAAAACACAGTTAATTCTGCCAAAGTTATAGTTTTCTCAAAACTATATGACGAGATTAATAATGTCCTTGAAAAGGAAAAAGTTGAGAATTGCTTTGTGGAAACAAACAAGGTTACTATGGAACAGTTTTCTGTTTTTAAGGAAAAACTCAAACTTCAAATCAGTAAGGATAATACCCTTGATGAAATTATTAAGGATATGAGAATTATCAAGGACGATTACGAAATAACCCTTTTACAAAAGGCACAGGATATTGCCGAAAAGGCATACAAAAAAGTTTTGCCTATGGTAAAACACGGTGTGACCGAAAGAGAAATATCTGTTGAGCTTGAACATCAAATGAAACTGTTGGGCGCTCAGGATATTTCCTTTGACCTTATCACCATAACAGGCAAAAAGACATCCTTGCCCCACGGAGTACCCTCAGATGACAAAATCAGCGCAGGGGACTTTTTCACCTTTGACATAGGTGCAACCTTTATGGGTTACCACAGCGATATGACCCGCACCGTTGCAGTGGGCAGTGCAACTGACGAGATGAAAAAGGTGTATGACATTGTGCTTACCTCCCACAAAAAGGCATTAAAGGGAGTAAAGCCGGGTGTTCGATGCAGTGATATTGACAATATCGCAAGGGACTACATCTACGAAAATGGTTTCGAGGGATGCTTTGGTCACGCAACTGGTCACGGTGTAGGACTTGATATTCACGAATTTCCAACGGTTAGCACAAGGTGTGATAATGTGCTGAAAAAGGGTATGGTTATCACAATAGAGCCGGGAATTTACCTTAAAGGAAAATTCGGTGTAAGGATAGAGGACACCGTTGTTGTGACTAATGAAGGATACAGAAGTTTTGCTTCAATTCCCAAAGAATTAATAATTCTGTAAAAAGTGGTTGCTTTTTATAGGTTTTGAATGTATAATGTATTTGATATTTATGCGTTATTACGCATTTAAAAAGAAGATTTAGGAGGATTACCAATGATTTCAGCAGGTGATTTTAGAAACGGTATTACTTTTGAAATGGATGGACAGGTTGTTCAGGTTGTTGAATTTCAGCATGTTAAGCCAGGTAAGGGTGCCGCTTTCGTTAGAACAAAGTATAAGAATGTTATGACAGGTGCAGTGGTTGAAAAGTCTTTTAACCCTAATGATAAGTACCCAACAGCATTTATCGAGAGAAAAGATATGGAATACAGCTACGAAGACGGCGGTCTTTACTACTTTATGGACACAGAAACATGGGAGTCTATTCCAATCAGCGCAGACCAGTTAGGCGATTCCTTTAAGTTTGTTAAGGAAAATATGGTTTGTAAGATTCTTTCCTACAAGGGCAAGGTGTTCGGTATTGAGCCACCAAACTTTGTAGAACTAAAGGTTACAAAGACTGACCCCGGTTTTAAGGGCGACACAGCAACAAACGCAACTAAGCCTGCAACTCTTGAAACAGGTGCAGAGATCAAGGTTCCATTGTTTATCGACGAGGGTGAAGTTATCCAGATCGACACAAGAACCGGCGAATATATGGGTAGAGCATAATGAGAATGACAGAAAAAATTGCCTATATCAAAGGACTTGCAGAGGGCCTTGAGCTTGACAGCAGTAAAAACGAAGTAAAGGTTATCAATCAAATCCTTGAACTTCTTAACCAAATGGCAGCAGAGGTTGAGGAGCTTCAGGATTGCTATGATGATGCAGTTGATGTTGTTGACGCTATCAACGACGACCTTTCCGACTTGGAAGACTATGTCTATGATATTGAGGAAGACGAAGATGACGATTACAGCGGGGATTGTTGCTCCTGCGGTGACTGCGACGATGAGGAGGAAAATCCTCTTTACGAAATAACCTGTCCACAGTGTGACTCAAAGTTTACTTCTGACGAAGATTCTATTGTAACAGGCGAGGTTGAGTGTCCGGAGTGCGGCGCTGTTCTTGAATTTGATTTTTCTGATTTAGAGGAAGGTCACGACCACGGAGACGGATGTTGTTGCGGATGTGGTGTCGATGAGCATTACGGAGAAGACGATTTAATGTCATAATGAACAAATTTTAACCCCTGGGATATTATATCTCAGGGGTGTTTTTATGCTTAATAAAAAAATAAGGAAAAGGCGAAAATTTAAAAAATTCTTAATTATCTTTTTTGCGTTTGCAATACTTCTAACAGTATTATTTGAATTTTACATAAAGCCCTTACAAGATAAACTGATGGAAAATCGTGCAAAGGTTCTTGTTGAGGCGAGAATTTCAAAAATTGCCGATGATGTTATTAAGTCCCACGAATACGACTACGATAAATTGCTGATTAAAACTGAGAGCAAAAACAAAATAGTAACCTCATTAAGTGTTAATACAAAGGCTGTTAACAAACTGCAAAATGAGTTTTCAAATGTTTTTCAAAACAAAATGGATGATCTTATAACACAGGAGTTTTCCGTTCCCGTAGGTGACCTAATAGGTCTTACAATGCTGTCAAGCAGAGGACCAAGGATAAATTTCACTTATGATATGACAGGCTCTGTTGACGTTCAGCTTAAAAGTGAATTTGATACTTCCGGAATTAATCAGACAATCCACAGAGTTACTATGGTTGTAGATGCAGAGGTCGTCTTTGTAAGCCAGTCATATATGGAAAATATGAATATTCGTAATGAATTTGCAGTCAGCGAAACAGTAATTGTAGGCGATACCCCGGATTACCTATATCCAAGGTAATGAACATAGGAACATAAACCTTTTCTAAACTTTTTAGGTTTTGAAAGGGTTTGTTCTATTTTATTCTCTTATATATTACAAATCACTAATCTTTATGTTGAAATATCACCTATATTGTGATACAATTATATGGATAATACAATGGATAGGAGTATTACTTTGCAGAAAAGTGATTTGAATAAAGAAAATTATTTAGAGCAACAAAATTATTACCTCAACTTAATTGCCGAGCTTATGTCGGTGAGAAAAAGGGGAGAAACTCCTCTTGCTTTCGTTCACACCTACGGTTGCCAGCAGAATGTGGCAGACAGTGAAAAAATCAAGGGTATGCTTTCTGTTGCAGGCTTTGACTTTGTAGATAAGCCTGACGATGCTGACTTTATTCTTTTTAACACCTGTGCTGTAAGGGAACACGCAGAGGACAGGGTTTTCGGAAATGTTGGAGCATTAAAAACACTAAAGCGAAAGCACCCACAGATTATGATTGCCCTGTGCGGTTGTATGATGGAGCAAAAGCATATTGCCGAAAGAATGTATAAAAGCTTTCCTTTTGTTTCTCTTGTGTTTGGCACCCACTCATTACAAAATTTTCCCGAACTCTATTACAGAGCCTTGTTTACAGGAAAAAGAGTATATGAGCGTGACAATGACGACAAGAAAATTTATGAGGGTATTCCCGTTAAGCGTGACGGTACTTTCAAGGGTTGGCTCCCCGTTATGTACGGATGTGACAACTTCTGTACATACTGTATTGTGCCTTATGTAAGGGGCAGAGAGAGAAGTCGAAAGCCACAGGATATTTTGAATGAGGCAAAAGAACTGATAAACTCAGGCTATAAGGACATTACCCTTTTAGGTCAGAATGTGAACTCCTACGGAAAAGGACTTGAAGAGGATATTACATTTGCAAAGCTTATTGGGGAGATAGACAAAATCCCCGGTGACTATTGGCTAAGGTTTATGACAAGCCACCCAAAGGATTGCTCAAAGGAGCTTATTGACAAAATAGCAAACAGTGAACATATCAGCACACACCTACACTTGCCTTTCCAAAGTGGTTCTGACCGTATCCTAAAAAAGATGAACAGGCATTATGACAGGAAAAAGTATCTCGACATCATAAATTACGCAAAAGAAAAGATACCTAATGTTTCTATTACAAGCGACATTATTGTTGGTTTCCCCGGTGAAACATATGAGGATTTTCGGGAAACTATATCTTTAATCAAAGAGGTTAAGTTTACATCCCTCTTTACATTTATCTATTCCCCAAGGGTGGGTACCCCTGCAGCAGAGATGGACGACCCAATCCCTGCTGAAGAAAAGTCAAAATGGTTTAGGGAGTTACTCTCTGTACAGGAGGATATTGCCGCCAAAAGGTGTGCATCAATGGTAGGAAAAACGGAGAGAATTCTGGTTGAAAGCGTGAATGAGAAAAACGGAAAGCTACAATGCAGAAACTCCGGCAACATCATAGTTGAATGTGAGGGAGATTCCTCCCTTATTGGTACTTTCCAGACTGCTAAAATCACAGAGGCAAGAAACTGGATATTAAAAGGAAAAATTATTTAAGGAGAATATTATTATGGAAAAAGAGATTGTTGCACTTGCAAGACAAATAGGAAAAATGCTCCAGGAAGAGGAGTGTTACAAAAAGATGGAGGAGTCAAGAATTGCCTCCGACAGTGACAAGGAACTTCAGGACTTAATCGGCGAATTTAACCTCAAAAGAATTGCTATTAACGAAGAAGGTATGAAAAAGGATAGAGATCAAGAGAAAATCACAAAGTTCAATAACGAAATGCGTGAAATCTACACCAAGATAATGCAGAATAAAAATATGATTGCCTACAATGAGGCAAAAAGTGAACTTGACAAAATTGTAGGCAGAGTTGCGGCTATAGTTACTCAATCTGCAAATGGTGAAGACCCTGAAACAACTGATGTTCATGAGGGTTGCACAGGTGACTGTAGCGGTTGTAGCAGTTGCGGTTAATGTATAGTTAAAAAGGAGAGGAAGTGAGAATATGGCTGAATTATCCCCTATGATGAAACAGTATTTTGAAATTAAAGAAAAGAATAAGGACAGCATCCTGTTTTTTAGGCTGGGTGACTTTTACGAGATGTTCTTTGATGATGCCAAACTTGCTTCCAGGGAGCTTGACCTCACCTTAACAGGCAGGGACTGTGGACAAGAGGAGCGTGCTCCTATGTGTGGTGTTCCTTTCCATAGCTGTGAGGGTTATATTGCCCGCCTTGTTCAAAAGGGTTACAAGGTTGCAATTTGTGAGCAAACAGAAGACCCTGCAAAGGCAAAGGGTCTTGTAAAAAGGGATATTGTAAGGGTAATTACTCCGGGTACTGTTATGGAGTCAAGTATGCTTGACGAGGGCAAAAATAATTTTATTGCTTCCACTTATATGACAGATGGTGTAATTGGCCTTTCTTTCTGTGATATTTCTACAGGAGAATTATTTGTTACTGAGCTTTCCGGTGAGGATTTGCAGGACCAACTGCAAAATCAGTTTATAAGCTACAATCCAAGTGAAATCCTTGTGGGTGGAGATATTGTCAGTTTTAAAGGTCTTAGCAGGTTTATAAAAGAAAAGCTTTCTGCGTCTGT
This sequence comes from Ruminococcus sp., assembly GCA_034116205.1. Lineage (GTDB taxonomy): Bacteria > Bacillota > Clostridia > Oscillospirales > Acutalibacteraceae > Ruminococcoides. The sequence goes on from JAXESA010000233.1 coordinate 9,900, forward strand.
TGAGATGTTCTCTGACGAAGAATTTGGCTATCTCACCTGCCTTGACAGCGTTTCTAAACAGTTTAAGGAAGAGGATGTTCGCTTAATAAAGGACAAAACCCAGCTTATTTCCTCAATCGGAGTTTTGATTAACTATCTTAAAGCAACCCAAAAGACAGGCTATGAGCGAATTACATCCTTTGAGGTTTACAGCGATAACCAATATATGAACCTTGACTTTAACACAAGGAGAAACCTTGAACTGACCCAGACTATGATGAACAAGGAGAAAAAGGGTTCACTTATTTGGCTCCTTGATAAAACAAAGACAGCAATGGGCAAAAGGCTTTTGAGGTATTGGGTGGAGCATCCCCTACTTAACCTTAGCACTATACTTAAAAGACAAAGTGCTGTTTCTGAACTGGTTAACGATACTATACAGCGGATTGAAATCACAGCATCCCTTGTTGGAATTTTCGATATTGAGCGACTGATGACAAAGATTGTTTACGGTAACTCAAACCCCAGGGAATTAAGGTCACTGTGTTCCGCCTTTGAAAATCTGCCCAAGATAAAGTCATTGCTCAGCAAGTTTGATTCAAAGCTTATGAAACAGCTTTATGAAGATATTGATGAGCTACAGGATATGCACAGCCTTATTGATAACGCCATCGAGGATGAACCTCCTTTTTCTGTACGTGAGGGCGGAATTATCAAGGATGGTTATGACGAAAGCCTTGACGCTGTTCGTTCCGATATGAACAACAGCACATCTCTCCTTGCAAATATAGAGGCTGAGCAAAAGGAAAAGACAGGTATTCCAAAGCTAAAAGTGGGATACAACAGAGTGTTTGGTTACTACATTGAGGTAACTAATTCCTACAAGGATAAAGTACCTGAAGAATATATTCGTAAACAAACACTTACAAATTGTGAACGATACATAACACAGGAACTTAAGGATTTAGAGGGAAGAATCCTCGGTGCAAAGGACAGATCCTTTGCCATGGAATACAGAATATTTGATGAAATACGAAAAAAGGTTGCCGAAAACCTTGACAGAATTGAAAGAACAGCAAAGGCTGTTGCCACCCTGGATGTTTTAACAAGCCTTGCAAATGTTTCTGCCGACAACAACTACACTTGCCCGGAGGTCAATCTTTCGGACAAGATTATTCTTAAGGAATCAAGGCATCCTGTTGTTGAGGTTCTGCTCTCCGGTTCTCCATTTGTTCCAAATGACGTGATGCTTGATAACGAAGAGAACAGAGTAGCCATAATAACAGGCCCTAATATGGCCGGTAAATCAACATATATGAGGCAGGTTGCCCTTATTGTGCTTATGGCACAGATAGGTTGTTTTGTCCCTGCAAAGTATGCCGAAATCGGCCTTGTTGACAGCATTTTCACAAGGGTTGGTGCATCTGACGATTTGGCGTCTGGGCAGTCCACCTTTATGGTTGAGATGAATGAAGTTGCAAATATTGTAAAAAAGGCAACTTCAAAATCTCTCTTGATTCTGGACGAAATAGGCAGAGGTACAAGCACCTATGACGGTATGAGTATAGCTCGTGCTGTCCTTGAATATGTTGTTGACAAGAAAAAGCTTGGTGCAAAGGCACTTTTTGCAACCCACTATCACGAGCTTACCGTAATGGAAAACCTGTTAAGCGGTGTTAAAAATTATAACATAGCTGTGAAAAAGCGTGGGGATGACATTACATTCCTGAGGAGAATTGTCCCCGGAGGAGCAGATGACAGCTACGGTATAGAGGTTGCAAAGCTTGCAGGACTTCCCGATTGGATAATAAAGAGGGCAAAGCAAATTCTTAAGGAGTTAACACAGGATAAGCCTGATACCAAAAATGAATTTGCTAACATTGATATAGAAGAAAAAGAAGATATGCAAATCAATCTTCTTGACAATGCCAACAGCTCCGTTGTTGAGAAAATAAAAAGCACAGATGTAAATACATTGACTCCTATTGAGGCTATGAATTTGCTTTATGAGCTTAAAAATATGATTTAAGAAACTAATTAGATTGGAAGTGAACGCTTTGGGAAAAATTAATGTACTGGACAAGCATATTGCAGAGCTTATTGCTGCCGGTGAAGTCGTAGAGCGTCCATCTTCTGTTGTAAAGGAACTTTTAGAAAACTCCATTGATGCCGGTGCAACAAATATTACAGTTGAAATACAGCACGGAGGAATTAGCTTTTTGCGTGTTACAGATAACGGTAGTGGTATCTTAAAGGACGACATTAGAAATGCCTTTAAGCGCAACGCAACAAGTAAAATTTCTGTTGAGGACGACCTTAACAAAATAGGTACTTTAGGTTTCAGGGGAGAAGCCCTTGCCTCAATTTCCTCTGTTTCCAAGGTACAGCTTATCACCAAGGCAAAGGAAGAAGAGGTAGGAACCGCCTATGAAATAGAAGGCGGTGTTGAAAAATCCTTTGATGATGCCGGTTGTCCCGATGGTACAACCTTTATTATGAGGGATTTGTTCTACAATGTTCCCGCAAGGTACAAATTTCTAAAAAAGGATGTTGCAGAGGCCAATGCTATTGCGGGAGTCCTTGACAAAATTGCCTTATCCCACCCCGAAATATCCTTTACTTTCATAAGGGATAACAAAACTACTCTTAAAACAGCAGGGGATGGAAAACTGTTGTCAGCTATTTACGCTGTTTATGGTAGAGAATTTGCCAATAATCTTATTCCTGTTGATTATGAACTTAACGGTATGACTCTTAAGGGTTACATAAGCAAGCCAACTTGTGGTAGAGCAAACCGCAATATGCAAAACACTTTTATCAATGGAAGATTTGTGAAGTCAAGAACTATTGCAATTGCTATGGAAGAGGCTTGTAAAGGCTCAATTATGGTGGGTAAATTCCCCTCCTGTGTTCTTAATTTGACAGTACCGGCTGAAAGCGTTGATGTTAATGTTCATCCATCAAAAATTGAGGTTCGTTTCATAAATGAAAGACCTGTGTTTGACACAGTATATCATGGTATAAAGTCCGCCCTTTTAAGGGGAGACAGCCGAAAAGAGGCTGTGCTTAATTCAAAAAAATCAGATAACATAAAACCGGTTAACCCATTTAATTTGGCTAACAAATACATTAAAGAAGAAAAGACTCCTGTAAAACCAACTCCGGTTGTTAATAAGGAGAAAAAGGAAACTTCCGTTTTTGATGAACTTGATATAATTCCTAATAAGAAAAATAATCCTTATAAATCCGATTTTGTTTCTGACTCGGTATCGGCAAGGGAAAATTACCTTAACATTTTAAAGAATAAAAATAGTAATAATAATGTTAAGGAAGAACATAAGGAAAACCTTGAAAAAAATCCTTTGCAACTTGGTGAGGAACCACAAAAAGTTGAATCTTCAATAGAAAAAAAGCCGGAAATTATAGCTGAAAACAACACTATAAAAAGCGAACCTCAGATTATTCTCCCGGAAAATGTTACTGAAGAGGATGTTACAACAAAGCACGAAATCAAAACAATTATTGATGAAGATAAAAATACCTTTAGATTTATTGGCGAAGCAATGAACACATATATCATTGTTGAAACTGATGACAACAAAATTGTTCTTATCGACAAGCATGCTGCTCACGAAAGAATACTTTTTGAAAATCTAAAGCAGGAAAAGGGCAGGGGAGATGCCCAAATGCTCCTTGTACCTGTTACCGTAACCCTGGAAAAAAGCGAATACAACGTAGCCCTTGAACATCTTGATATGTTCAGTGAAGTAGGCTTTGAGGTTGAAAATTTCGGCAATGGTACTATAATTGTAAGAAGCGCCCCATCTTATCTTAGAAATGACGATATAGCGGACACGGTAGTTGAAATATGCGGTCATATTGCTGATAACAGAAAAGAAATTATAAGTGAGCATATGGAGTGGGTTTACCACAACATTGCCTGTCGTTCTGCAATAAAAGCCGGTAACAAAAGCACTCCAAAGGAGCTTATTGAAATTGCAAATCGAGTTTTCTCCGATGATAAAATAAGATACTGTCCTCACGGAAGACCGGTTTGTATAGAAATTTCTAAATATGAAATAGAAAAACAGTTTGGAAGAGCATAATGAAAAGGATAAAGATAATTTCCGTTGTGGGTCCTACCGCTTCGGGAAAAACCGCATTGTCAATAGAAATTGCAAAAAGATATAACGGAGAAATTATCTCCGCCGATTCTATGCAGATTTATAAGGGTATGGATGTAGCTACTGCAAAGCCTACCAAGGAAGAAATACAGGGGATAGTACATCACCTTATTGACAATGTGAATCCCGAAAATGAATACTCAGTTGCACAGTATGTGAATGATGCAAGAAATGCTATTATAGATATTGACCAAAGAGGCAAAATACCAATTTTAGTGGGTGGAACAGGACTTTATGTTAACTCTCTCCTTGATAATGTTCAGTTTATAGAAAGTCCGGTTGATGATGAATTAAGAAAAAGACTTAATAGTTTAAATACAGAAGAACTTTTGCATATGCTTTGTGAAGTTGACAAAGAGTCCTATGAAAAACTAAGTGTTGAAAAAAACCATAAACGTATTGCAAGAGCTTTGGAGATATTTTATCTGACCGGCAAGCCTAAGTCTGTTGTTGACAGAGAGGCAAAAAGTACACCATCCCCCTATGATGCTATTAAAATCGGTCTTAATGCAAATGACAGACAGTTTTTGTATGATAGAATCAATATGAGAGTAGATTCTATGATAGATATGGGACTACTTGATGAAGCGAAAAAGTTTTTATCAATGAACCTAAGCTCAACTGCATCAAAGGCAATAGGATACAAAGAGTTTATACCATACTTTAACGGTGAAAGTTCATTGGAAGAATGTAAGGATGTTCTGAAAATGGAAACACGCCGATACGCAAAAAGGCAATTAACATGGTTTAAACGTGACAAGGATATTAATTGGTTTTTAATAGACTTAATGAGTAAGGATGAATTAACCAAAAAAGTTTTTGAAATTATTGATAAAGGATAAATTATGGATAAAGCTAAAATTAAGAGAGTATTGTTTGCACTTATTGCAATATTTATTATTATTTATGTTATATATGTTTTTATCAGTTCTGTCTTTGATGTTGATGGTATAGAAACAGAAATTGCAACTGAAATCACAGCAACGGATACTCTTTATAAAGATGCAATCATTATAAGGAATGAGAAACTCATCAAAAATGATACCGAAGGCATAATTTCTTATACATCTGCCGATGGCGACAAGGTTGCAAAGGGTGAGCAGGTTGCCAAGGTGTACAATAGCGAGGATGATGTTCTGGCATATCAGGAACTTCAAAGCATTAATTCAGAGATAAAAAGGCTTAGAAAGCTTAGTGCATCTGTTACCAATGGTGACTTGGGAATTGATACAATTAACAGCCTGATATATAATGCGGTTTCTGACCTTAACAAAAGTATTGCAGACAGAGATTTTATAGATTCTGATTCTCAGGTTGACAATTTAAGCTACCTTGTAACCGAAAGACTTATGGTCACAGGGGACAATGTTGATATATCTAATCGATTGAATGAGCTTAAAGAAAGAAAGGCAGAAATACAAAGTAGTGCTGAAAATGCAGTAGGGGTAATTAAAACTGAAAAGGCCGGATGTTTTGTTTCTAATGCAGATGGTTATGAATCTGTATATAAATGTGACGATGTGAGCAATATAAATATCACTAAGTTTAACGAACTGAAGAATGCAAAGCCTAAAAAGGTGTCTGAAGATACTGTTGGCAAAATTGTAACAAGTGTAAACTGGTATATACTTTGTCCTGTAACCGAGTCAGAGGCTTTGAAACTTACAAAGAGCAGTTATGACAAGGTGACAATCAACTTACCATTTGCTTCCTCAAGCTCAATACCTGCCACGGTTGAATCAATAAATCAAGATGCAAAGGGTGGCGACAGCGTACTGGTTATCAAGTGTAACTATATGAATTCAGAGCTTGCATCTATCCGCAAAGAAAATGTGGAAATTTGCCTGAATACATATGAGGGACTAAGGGTTAACAAGTCAGCTCTCCATGACGGAATAGTAAAAAAGATAACAGAAGATGAAAACAACAATCAGATTACAAAGAAAAAAGCTGTTCAAGGTGTTTATGTGCTGTATGGTAACGAACTTCAGTTTAAGGAAGTTTCAATTCTGTATTCCGGTTCTGACTTTGTAATTTGTGACCCGTCACCGGATAGTGGTGTTTTATTTAATGGTAAAACAATATCACTTTATGATAATGTTGTAGTAGAAGGGAGCGACCTTAAAGATGGAAAGATTATTAACTGATATTGAGTATAACTACAACCATATTAAAGAAAGAATAGCAGAGGCGGCTGTTAAGTCGGGTAGAAAACCAGAGGATATTACGTTCCTTTCTGCCACAAAAACAGTTGAACCGGAGTATATTAATTATGCGATTTCCCTTGGACTTGACCATATTGGAGAAAATAAAGTTCAGGAACTTTTATCTAAGTATGACGACTACAACCTTGAAAATTGTTCATTGCAGTTTATAGGTCATTTGCAGAGTAATAAGGTAAGACAGATTGTTGGTAAGGTTGACCTTATTCAGTCTGTTGATTCTCTAAAACTTGCAAAGGAAATTTCAAGGGTTTCTCAGAATAAAGATGTTTCAACTGATATTCTTGTTGAGGTTAATATAGGAAAAGAAGAAAATAAATCGGGAGTTATGCCTGAAAATCTTGAAGAATTGTTGTGGCAAATTAAGGATTTACCGTCAATTAATATAAAAGGATTAATGACAATACCCCCTATTTGTGATGATTACGACAAAATTCGTAGAATTTTCTGTGATATGCATAAGATGTTCCTTGACATATCGTCAAAAAAATTAGATAATGTATCTATGGATATTCTGTCTATGGGAATGTCCGGAGATTATTATGAAGCAATTCTGGAAGGTGCTACTATGGTTAGAATTGGTTCTGCACTATTTGGAAAAAGAATTTACTGATAAATGTGGAGGTTATGAGTATGGCTGGTTTTGTTGAAAAATTTAAAAAAATGTGGGATTCCCCGGATGACGAATACGATTACGATGAGTATGAATATGAGGAAGAGGAAAGCGGTTACGAAGATGAATATGACCGTGACAGAGTAAGAGAGAGAGAAAGAGAACAGCGCAGAGCGGAAAGAGCTGAGAGAAGAAGAATGACAACAGATGCTTATTCTGAATATGAGGGAAGCAATAAGGTTGTCAACATCAGCGCAAACACAAAAATTCAGGTAGTTCTCTTTAAGCCTGAAAGATTTGGTGAGGAAACAAGAGCTATAGCAGACGAGCTTATTAAAAATCGTACTGTTGTACTTAATCTTGAAGATACAAACAGAGATATGTCAAGAAGAATAATTGACTTTTTAAGTGGTGTTGCATATGCAAAGCAGGGTAAAATCAAGAAGGTAGCAAACAGCACCTTTATCATTATGCCTGAAAATGTTGATTTCACAGGTGACGACCTCCTTGACGAGCTTGAAAACAGCGGAGTTTTGTTTTAATTAATGGCTGTTAACTGTGAGGAAAATGATATTCTGATATCAAGAATTTCAGATTTATATTATCTTGCTTGTGAAAGAAATAAACCCACATTTACACACTTCCTTAATGAACAGGAGATTTCTGTGTGTATTGAAGGCCTAAAGTCATTTGGCATTACAGATTACTGTTTTTATGGTGGTTATGATAATAGTCAAAGAAAAATATTGGGATTTTTTGCAAAAAAAGATGATTTTCCTTTTTCAATTATTGAGTTTAAGTATCGAAAGCAGGATGTTTTAAATCACAGACAATTTCTCGGGACTATATTATCAACAGGTCTTAAAAGGTCTGTGGTGGGGGACATAATATGTTTAGAGGGTGTAACTTATGTATTCGTTCTCTCAAATCAGGCAGATTATGTTTTGTCACAGATTGACAGAGTTGCAAGAGTTGGAGTGAAATCAAAGGTTATTAATTTTTCCGATTTTAATTACACACCAAAGTTTAGCAGTAAAGAATACTCGGTCAGTTCATTAAGGCTTGATAATATTGTTGCTGTAATTACAGGACTTAGTCGAGAAAAAACCCGCAACCTTATCCTTGGAGGAAATGTGTTTGTAAACTACCTGCAACAGGATAACATAAGCGGAAAGATAAATACCAAAGATGTTTTGTCTATACGAAAGTATGGAAAATTTATTCTTGATGATTTATGTGGGCAAACTAAAAAAGGTAGATACAAAATTATTATAAAACAATACATATAAGGGAGACTAAAAAATGCTAACTATTGATGAAATTAAAGATGTTAAATTCAGAACAAACAGAGGACAGTCCTTTTACAAAGCTGAGGATGTAGATGCTTTTATTGATGAAGTTATTGAAACCCTTGAAATGAAGAATAACGAAAAGGCGGAGCTTGTTCACAAGATGGATATTCTTGCAACAAGAATTGAACAGTATCGTTCAGATGAAGAAACTGTCCGTAACGCTTTGCTTTCTGCTCAAAAGGTTGCTGATTCAACTCTTAAGGAGGCAAATGAACAGTCTGAGGTATCCCTTAAGAACGCTAAGGAAAAGGCAGACCAAATGATTGCCGATGCTCAAAAAGAGGTTGCCAAGGAAAAGGAAGCTCTTGTTGCTTTGCAAAAGCTTGCAAATGAAATGAGAAGCGAATTGTTTATGAAAGTTAAGAACTGCATTGACATTGTTGACGCACTTCCTGCTGAGGGTGTTGTAAAGGAAATCAAGGATAAGCTTGACAGAGAATTCCCAACTCCTGTTGCAGATGCAGCTACTGAAAAGGAAGAGCCTGAAGAAATTAAGCTTTCTGAACCTGTTGCAGTAAAGGAAGAGAATATAGTTGTAGAAGAAGATGATGACACTAAAGCCAGTGAACCTGTTACAGAAGCAACTACTAAGTTCGGTGTGCTGAAATTCGGCAGCAACTATGATGTTGAAGAATAATTAATTTTATATATTGGAGAGAAGAATAATGTCACAGGATTACAATCAGACACTTAATCTTCCAAAGACAGATTTCCCTATGCGTGCAGGATTGCCTAAGAGTGAACCTGTAACTTTGAAATCTTGGGAAGAGGACAAAGTGTATGACAAATTAATGGAGAAAAACGAGGGAAAACCGCTTTTTATTTTGCACGATGGACCTCCATATGCCAACGGTGACATCCACCTTGGTCACGCTTTGAATAAAATCTTAAAGGACTTTATTGTCAGACAAAAGAATATGTCCGGCTACAAGGCTCCTTATGTTCCCGGTTGGGATACTCACGGTTTGCCAACAGAACTTAAGGCAAGACAAAAGGCTGGTGTTGGCAATTCAGCAGATATTTCAATTGTTGAACTTCGTAAAATGTGCGAGGAATTTGTTACCGGCTATATTAACGACCAGCGTAACCAGTTTAAGAGATTGGGCGTAATTGGTGAGTGGGATAACCCATATATTACATTACAGCACGAATTTGAGGCAGAGCAAATCAGAGTATTTGCCGATATGGCTTCAAAGGGATATATTTACAAGGGCTTAAAGCCTGTTTACTGGTGTCCTGAATGTAAGACAGCCCTTGCCGAAGCAGAGATTGAGTATTCCGAGGACCCTTGCCATTCTATATATGTAAAGTTTCCTGTTACAGACGATAAGGGTGTATTCTCAAATATGGGAATCGACCCTGCAAAGGTTAAGTTTGTTATCTGGACAACAACAACATGGACCCTGCCTGCTAATGTAGCAATCTGTGTTGGACCAAGATATGAATATTCCGTTATCAAGACAGGTGACGAATACCTTGTAATGGCAACTGAGCTTTATAAATCTGCTCTTGAGGTTGCTGAAATCACTGACTATGAGGTTGTTGCAACTGTTAAGGGTAGTGAGCTTGAATATATCAAGACTGCACATCCTTTCCTTGATAGGGAATCACTTGTTATTGTTGGTGACCATGTTACTCTTGAAAGCGGTACCGGATGCGTACATACCGCACCAGGACATGGTGTTGACGACTTTAATGTCTGTCAAAACTATCCCGAAATTCCTACAATTTGTCCTGTTGATTCAAACGGTGTATTAACTGAAGAAGCAGGTCAGTTTGCAGGACTTACAACTGACGAAGCTAACAAGAAGATTGCAGTTTTCCTTGACGAGAACGGTTATCTCTTTGCACTTAAAAAGATTATCCACCAGTATCCACACTGCTGGAGATGTAAAACACCAATTCTGTTCAGAGCAACCGACCAGTGGTTCTGTTCAGTTGACGACTTTAAGGACCAGGCTGTTGATGCTATCAATACAGTAGAGTGGATTCCTGCTTGGGGTCGTGACAGAATTACCAATATGGTCAAGGAAAGAAAAGACTGGTGTATTTCCCGTCAGAGAAAATGGGGTGTTCCGATTCCGATTTTCTTCTGTAAAGAATGTGGCGAGGCTCATATTGACAGAGATGCAATGATGGCTGTTGCAGATTTGTTTGAAAA
>JAXESA010000234.1:0-8035 GCA_034116205.1 Ruminococcus sp.
ATAGGCGACTCAACAGAGGAGCAGTTTATAGAGTCCTTGGGTGTGGAAAATTTTGATATTTGTGTTGTAGCCATTGGTGACAGCTTTCAGCAGGCTTTGGAAACAGTAGTTTTGCTAAAGGACTACGGTGCAAAGTTCATCCTTGCAAGAGCAACAAGACAGGTGCATAAAAAGCTTTTGCTAAGGAACGGTGCTGACCATGTTGTATATGGCGAAAGAGAAATAGCAGAAAAGCTGGCTATAAAGTACGGTGCAAAGAATGTTTTTGATTACATTGAACTTACACCCGAATACAGCATTTACGAGGTTCTTACACCAAAGTCTTGGGTGGGTAAGACAATCGTAGGTATGGATGTCCGCAACAAACACAAGGTTTCCATTTTGGCGGTAAAGGAAAATGATGTACTCTATCCTATGCCATCTCCGGAGCATGTGTTTAAAAAGGACGAGAACCTGCTTATGATGGGTAAAAATGAGGACATAGATTTAATAATAAAAAAGAATTAAGGAGTAGATATAGTGGTTAAGTTATATTTGGCAGTTCCATGCTATAACGAAGAAGAGGTGCTTTTTGACACAACAGAAAAGCTGACAAAAAAGTATGACCAGCTTATAGCTGATGGCAAAATTACTAATGACAGCAAAATTGTTTATATAGATGACGGTAGTAAGGATAAAACCTGGGAGATAATTTCAGAGCTTTACAAAACAAATACATATGTTAATGGAATCAAGATGAGCCGAAACAGAGGACATCAGAATGCTCTTTTGGGCGGTCTTATGACCATAAAAGATGATTGCGACTGCGTAATCTCTATTGATGCCGATTTGCAGGACGATATAAATACTTTTGACAAAATGATTGAGGACTTTGAAAATGGCTCCGAAATTGTATATGGCGTCCGCAGTAAAAGGGCAACAGACACCGCATTTAAGAGAATGACAGCACAGGGATTTTACAAAATTCTATCTGCACTTGGAGCGGAGGTTGTTTATAACCACGCTGATTTTCGCCTTATGAGCAGAAGAGCCTTGAATGCCCTTGCAGATTTTAAAGAGGTAAATCTGTTTTTAAGGGGCCTTGTACCTCTTGTCGGCTATAAATCATCTGTGGTTGAATACGAGAGAAGTGAGCGCCTTGCAGGTGAAAGCAAATATCCTCTAAAGAAAATGCTGGGTCTTGCCTGGGACGGCGTTACAAGTCTTTCTATGAAACCAATCAGAATGATTACTGTGCTGGGTGTAATAGTATTTTGCATCAGCATAATTATGCTGATATATAGTGTAGTTATGTGGGCAATTGGTAACACAGTTTCCGGCTGGACTTCAATGACGGTTTCAATATGGGCAATCGGTGGTCTGCAACTCCTTGCAATTGGTGTTGTTGGTGAATATATAGGAAAAATTTATATGGAAACTAAAAACAGACCAAGATTTATAGTTGAAGAACAGTTAAAATAGTGTTATAATATAGTAGTTAATACATCTATTAAACCTTTGAAGTGGAAGTAAAACGGCATAAGTCCTTTAGCGAGCAGGTTACGGTGGAAGTCCTGCGGTTACTGTGCCGACAAATGGACCACCGAGGGAAAGGTGAACGCTAATATCACTTTGGTTTGATGTTAGCAAATATCCAATCCGTATTCCTGCGTTAAAGGATAGAGGGAGCAGTTTGTTCTGCTTTGAACTTGGGTGGTACCACGATAATTCGTCCCATACGCTTTTGCGTATGGGGCTTTTTTCAGGTGATAAAATGGAAAATTATACGATTAGCCTACCGTCTTATTCCATAGGAAAAGATGTGTACGAAAAAATTGAAAAAATTTGTTCCCCTTATGGAACAAGAGCAGTTGTTATCGGTGGCCACAGGGCGATAGCCTCTGCAAAGGAAATCCTTTTATCCGCTGTTAAGGACAGCAGTATTGAAATAATTGATTTTTTGTGGTATGGCGGTGAGGCATCTTACGAAAATGTTCAGAAACTTATGGAAAGTGATGCAGTTAAGTCGGCAGATATGCTGTTTGCTGTTGGAGGAGGAAAAGTCCTTGACACAGTAAAATGCCTTAGTGTAAAGGTGTCAAAGCCTGTGTTTACATTCCCCACAATAGCAAGTAACTGTTCGCCTGTTACCTGTGTGTCTATTATGTACACCAAAGAGGGTGTTTTCAAAGAGCCTTTCTTCTTTGAAAAGCCACCAGTTCACGCATTTATCAATACTGATATTATGGCGAAAGCTCCATATAAATATATGTGGGCTGGCATGGGAGATACCTATGCAAAGTATTTTGAAAGCACAATTTCATCCCGAGGGGAGGAAATCCTTGTCCACTACCACAGGTTAGGTGTTGTAATGAGCAGTATGTGCCTTGAGCCTATTCTAAAGTACGGTAAAAAGGCACTTGAGGACAACAAGAAAGGTGTTGCCTCATACGAATTTGAACAGACTGTTCTTTCTATTGCTATCACAACAGGTGTTGCATCTATTCTCCTTACAGCGGAGCATATTATAGACTACAACACAGGTCTTGCCCACGGTATTTTTTATGGGCTTACATCATTTCCTCACATTGAAGAAAAACACCTTCACGGGGAGGTTGTGGGATTTGGTGTACTGATTCTTCTCCTTGTTGATAAACAGTACGAAATGTTTAAAAAGATGTACGACTTCAATGTAAGTGTTGGCCTGCCTGTTTCAGTCAGTGACCTTGAATTGACTGACGAGGATATGCCAACGGTTATCAGCAGGGCAGTAAAAATGCCTGACACTGACCACAATCCATATGAGATTACAGATGAGATACTAAAATCGGCTTTTGAAAAATTGTCGATTTACAATAAAACAAAAATCCTTGAGGAGGACTAAAAAATGAAAAAAATTATTGCAATTATTATGTCAGCTCTGATGATGGCTGTTGCTTTTGCAGGATGCGGAAGTTCAGAATCATCAGATTCCAAAACGAAGAAAGTAGCCATTATTCAGCAGGTTGAAAACGGTGCATTTAACGATATGCGTCAGGGCATTATTGACCGGCTAAAAGAAAAGGGTTACATTTCCGGTGAAGATGAGGTTGACTACCAGTGTGCAGACGGTGACGAAACAAACCTTAACACTATTTGTCAGTCTGTTGCCAACGGTGACTATGACGCCGCCTTTACTATTGCAACTCCTGCAACACAGGGTATGGTAAATCAGGAGTCAGAAATTCCTGTATTCTTCTGTGCAGTTTCTGCTCCGGTACCGGCAGGTGTGCTTTCCAGTATGGAAAAGCCCGACCTTAACGCAACAGGTACATCAAACGCAATCCCTGTTGATGAAATTTTTGGTCTTGCAAAAACTATGACACCATCTGTAAAGAACTTTGGACTTCTCTATTCTTCCAAGACAGACTCCGCTGTAAACACAGTTGAACAGGCAAAGAAGTACCTTGACAAAGAAAAAATTTCTTACACTGAGGGTGCAGTTGTTGAGGACAGCGAAATCACCACAACTGTTGAAAGTCTTTGCAAAAAGTGCGACGCAATCTTTATTCCTAATGACGCTGTTATGCAGGCAGCTATGGGAACAATTACAGAAATCGCAAGGGATAACAAAATTCCTGTTTACGGTTCATCTGCAACAATGGTTGACTCAGGATGCCTTGCAACAAAGGCTATTGACGACATCGGCATTGGCAAAAAGACAGCTGATATGGCAATAGAGTACTTTGGGGGCAAGAGTGTGGAGGAAATCCCTGCTATCGTTGTTCCATATGACTATATCACAGTAAATACAGACGATGCCAAGGCAATCGGCGTTGACCTTGATAAAATCGACTTTGGCAAGGAAGAAGTTAAAAAGGTTGCAGACGCTCAGAAATAATTTGAGTGTTTAAAAATAAATTCTAAGGGGTTTTGTATGAGCCTTAATGTTATATACGGAGGTCTGGAGCTTGGTTTCATCTACGGAATTATGGCTCTTGGACTTTACATATCCTTCAAAATTATGAATATTCCCGACCTTACCACAGACGGTAGCTTTACCCTAGGTCTGGCGGTTTCGGCTGTTACAGCCAACCAAAACCACACATGGCTGGGCATACTTTTTGCATTTTTAGCAGGTTGCTGTGCCGGTCTTGTTACAGGATTTTTGCAGACAAAAATGAGAATCCACCCGGTTCTTGCAGGTATTATATCTATGTGCGGTCTTTACAGTATAAACCTTATGATTCTGGGTTCACCGAATGTTAATGTTCAAAGGCAGAACAGACTGTTTACATCTGTGGATAACTTCCTGAGAAGTTCAGGTCTTGACTTCTTTGGCAGGCACAGTGCAAAGCTTATTGTATCCTTCTTGGCTGTTGCTGTTTGTGTTGCAATTATGGTGTGGTTCTTCCGCACTCACTTTGGACTTTGCTTAAGGGCAACAGGAAACAACGAAGATATGGTGAGGGCATCCTCAATAAATGTTGATGTGAGCAAAATGGTTGCCCTTATGCTTGCTAACGGTCTTATTGCCCTTAGCGGTGGTCTTATTGCTCAGTATCAGGGCTATGCAGACATTTCCTCCGGAAATGGAATACTTGTTGTGGGACTTGCCTCTGTAATTATCGGTGAGGCGATTTTCGGCAAGAGGAGTGTAACATTGGGACTTGTTTCTGCTTTGGCAGGTTCTGTCCTGTACCGATTTATCATCACTTGGGTAATAAACTCCGGAATATTCACAGCACAGGTAATAAGGCTTATAACAGCTCTTATAGTAGCATTTGCCCTTTCTATACCGGCATTTAAGTACTACATCACAAGATTCAAGATTAAACACGGAGGTGACCAAAGTGCTTAAGGTGAATAATGTTACCAAGGTGTTTTCTAAGGGAACAGTAAATGAGCATACCGCCCTTAACAACCTTTCTTTGGAGTTAAAGGACGGAGATTTTGTCACCATTGTGGGCAGTAACGGTGCAGGAAAAAGTACTCTGTTCAACGCAATATGCGGTACATTCTGGTGTGATAAGGGAAGTATTGTCCTTGACAATAAGGATATAACCTATCTTAAAGAGCATAAAAGAGCCAAGGATATCGGCAGAGTTTTTCAGGATACAATGAAGGGTACTGCCCCCGATATGACCATAGAAGAAAACCTTGCCCTTGCCTACAGCAAAGGTCGCACAAGGGTTTTTCAGTCCGCAGTAAACGAGAAAATGAGAAGTTTTTTTAGGGAACAGCTTGCGAGATACGATATGGGTCTTGAGGACAGACTGAAAAACAAGGTTGGACTTCTCTCCGGTGGTCAGCGACAGGTTGTTACATTGCTTATGTGTACCCTTGCTGTGCCAAAGCTGTTACTCCTTGATGAACACACAGCGGCACTTGACCCTGCAACTGCAAAAAAGGTTATGGAGATTACAAAGCAGATTGTCAGTGAAAATAACATAACCACAATGATGATTACCCACAACATCAGCCAGGCTCTCACCACAGGCAACAGAACCATTATGATGGACAGTGGAGAGATAATTCTTGATATCCCTGCTGAAGAAAGGATAAATATGACAAAGGAGGACCTTCTTAATATGTACAGTATGAAGAAGAGCCAAGACCTTGACAACGACAGGATTTTATTTTCATAAGACTTTCTTAATATTTTATAAAAACATTTCCCCACAGGTTAGGTTAAGTTACCGACCTGTGGGGAATTTCTTTGAAATATTAATACTTTATTTTCACATTTGACGCCTCTTTAATGAAGAGCTGTGTTCCGGGATTTCTCATTGTTCTGTTCCATGCCATAATGTAGGAAATTGTGGTGTCTATTCCATTTATTCTGTGTATATCAAATTGACCGTTTTGCATTGAACGACAAAGAGTTGTAGGCAAAATTGAAAAGCCTATTCCTGCCGACACAGCGGTTATTACAGAGCGAATGTTGTCATACCTGTTTACAATTTTCGGAATAATATTGTATGTTCTGAAAAGATCAAGAATTTCCATATACAGTATCGGGCTTTCACCCTCGGACAGAAGAACAACGCCTGTGTTGTGGAGGCTATCAAAGTCTATTCCTCCTCCGGGAATAAGACCTTTTCGGCAGATAATGGACATACTGTCATCAAAGGCATCAAGATGCTCAACATCAATGGAGTCTGGCATCATATCCCTAAGCATAAAAACAATATCGTATTCGTTGTTTTCAAGGGCAAGTATCTCCTCGCTTGGCTCAATTTTTTTTATGTCAACTGTAATGTCATGGTACTTCTTTACAAATTCGCTAAGGTATTGGGAGATAAGAGGGCCACAGGTTTCGTCGTAACCGATGGTTATTTTTCCGTCTATTCCACGCTGGAGCTTGTCTATAATAAAGGTGGCGGAGTTAAGGTTTTCCATAATCTCCATTGCGTAGGGGAGCAGAGCCTTGCCCTCTGCAGTGAGCATAACATTCCTCTTTGTTCTGGTAAAAAGGTTTGCACCAAACTCCTTTTCCATCTCAATAATTCCTCGGGAAACAGTGCTTTGAGATACAAAGTTCTGCCTTGCTGCCTCGGAAAAATTTAGGGTTTGTGCCACACTGACAAAGTATTTGATGATGTTTATGTCCATAGCGTCCTCCGTTTTGTACCGTATTATATATATTACTTTACCACATTTAGGTGAAATATAATTCTTAAAGAGAATAATCTACAATATTAATGCATTTTATACATTAAGTAATGTTTAAAATGGATATTTAGCATTATGTGGGTTGTTGCTAAATATTTTTTACTTTGATATAATTCTATTGTAAGCTAAGTTAAATATTATTTTTTGCTTTCGGTCAAGGCAGACGTGTTTTGACTATTTATGTAAACTGAAAGGACTTTCAAAAATGAAAAAAATTGTAATTACGGGTATGGGTGCTGTAACACCGATTGGCATTGGTGTGGAAGAATACTGGAAAAATCTTCTAAACGGAAAAAGCGGTATTGATAAAATTACCTCTTTTGACCCATCAGAACTTGCTGTGCAGTTTGCAGGAGAAATCAGAAATCTAAACCCTGCTGACTACATTCCAAAACAAATTTTGCGTCAGACAGACCCATTTATGCAGTATGCTTATATTGCAGCAGAAGAAGCCCTTAATATGAGTGGTGTGGAAATTGAGCCAACAAGGACAGGTATTGTTATGGGCACAGCCCTTAACGGTATTGCCACCACAGCATATACCCAGGAGGCACTTACAGGAGCCTCCCACAAAAAGGTTGGCCCAAGGTTTATCCCTAAAATTCTTGGCAATGTAGCCGCAACTCATATTGCCATTATGCACAACATTCAAGGCCCGTCATTTACAATTAATACTGCCTGTTCATCAGGCGGTGACGCAATTTACACAGCCGCTATGCTTATGCAGGCAGGAAAGGCAGATGTGATGCTTGCTGTTGGTGCCGAAAGTGTACTTTGCCCAATCGTTATTTATTCCCTTGCAAATGCCAAGGCTTTGTCAAGAAACAACGAAAATGCAAAAACAGCCTCCCGTCCTTTTGACGCTACAAGGGATGGCTTTGTAATCGGCGAAGGCGGTGGATGTCTTGTCCTTGAAACAGAGGAGCATGCCCTTGCAAGAGGAGCTAACATCATCTGTGAGCTAAAGGGCTGTGGCAACACAAGCGACGCCTACCATATCACCGCGCCTCACCCCGAGGGCAAGGGTGCCATCCGAGCAATGCAGTGCGCCATTGAGGAGGCGGGAATTTCACCTGACGAAATCGGCTATATCAACGCTCACGGAACAGCCACCCACAAGGGCGATATTGTTGAGGGTATTGCTATTAACTCTGTATTTGGTGACCACAAACCCTATGTGTCCTCCACAAAGGGCGCAACAGGTCATATGATGGGTGCCGGCGGAGTTACAGAGTGCATTACCTGTGTTAAAGCTGTGACAGAGGGTGTTATCCCTCATACACTAAACCTTAATCAGGTTGACGAAGATATTGATTTGAACTTGGTTATGGGCGAACCGCTAAAAACAAATGTAGATTATGCAATGAGCAATTCCCTTGGCTTTGGCGGACAAAACAGCAGT
>JAXESA010000235.1:0-5370 GCA_034116205.1 Ruminococcus sp.
GGCAGAAGTCCACGCAGAGCCTATGCCTACTTCACCTTTAACCCTCATAAGGTGCTTTCGGATATAAGTCAAAAAAGGCTTAATGCAATTCGTGAGTTTACCGAATTTGGAAGTGGCTTTAAGATTGCTATGAGGGATTTGGAGCTTAGAGGTGCAGGAAATATCCTCAGCGGTCAACAGCACGGTCATATGGAGGATGTTGGTTACGATATGTACCTAAAGCTACTTGACGAGGCTGTTAAGGAGGAAAAAGGCGAGAAAAACACTTCTAATATTAACGAATGTACAGTTGATATTCAGATGGACGCTCATATTCCCGAAAGCTATATCGAAAGCTTGTCACTTCGTCTTGACGCATACAAAAGAATTGCAGATATTAAAAGCAGTCAGGACTACGATGATGTGGTGGATGAGCTTTGCGACCGTTACGGAGATATGCCTGAGGGTGTTATAGGACTTTGTGATATTGCCCTGATACGCAATCGTGCAAACCATTACGGAATCAAGGAGATAAAGCAAAACGAAAACGCTGTGCTACTTTATTTTGATAACTTAAATAATCCGGAAATTTTTGATTTAATAGGCAAAGCAAAGGGCAAGGCAATACTCACCCCAAGCGAGAAACCGTATATTACCCTTTCTTTTGGTAAAAAAGATAAGGCTCTTAATGCTTTAATAGAATTATTCAGAGAAGAATAAGTATATATTTCACTTTATATTAAGACATTTTTGCAAATATTTTGATGTTTTTCACGATAAAAACCACGAATTTTTTAAATTTTCGTTATTTTTATGGACTTTTTGTGAAAGATAATGTATAATACAACTTATGTTATATTATCCTAAAGGCAGGTATAATGAAATGAAATTAAAGAACATAAAAAAAGTTATGGCAGGTACAGTTGCAGGAGCACTGATTGTTTCAGCTACTGCTTGTACTCCAATAAGCACAAAAGCCGAGTGGGCTTACAAAGACGGCGACAACGAAAAGGCAATAGGTGTATATATCTACGCTATGTACAATGCCTACAATCAGGCAAAGACTTTTGCCGAAAAAGCCGACGGCTACAAAGAGAATGAAAGCTTTTTGGACCTGAAGATTACTGATGATGACGGTAAAGAGGCTGTTGCATCCGATTGGATTAAGGAAAAGGCTGACCTTACAGTAAGACAGTCCTTGTTCTTTGACAAGGCTCTTGATGAAAAAAATGCCACTGTTGATGAGGCTGGCTACGAAGAGCAGGCTACTCAGGACTGGGAGCTTGGCTATATGTACAGCTATTACAGCCAGATGGGTTACGGTACAACTCCTGAGCAGGAGATTCTTGAACCATATGGTATTTCAGAGGACAGCTACTGCGAGCTCCAGTATATAACATCAGGCAAACAGCAAAAACTTTTTGACCTTCTCTATGATAAGGGAGGAGAAAAGGAAGTTTCCGATAAAGACCTTAAAGCATACTTTGACAAAAACTACACATATTACACTTATTTCACAGTTCCTCTGTATGAGCAGACAACTGATGATTCAGGTCAGCAGACTTCAAAGGCCTACAATTCAAAGAAGCAGAAGAGCCTTACAAACCAGGCTAACAGCTATGTTAAGGCAATTAACGGTGGAAGTTCAATTGACGACCAGTGCGAAAAGTACCTAAAGGCTACAAAGAGTGACGCAAAGGTTTCTGACACAGTTCAGAGTGGTTGTGAACTCCTTGATAAGGATAGCCTTGAGTCTTCAACAATCGGCGAAGATGTTGCAAAAGAACTTCTCAAGATGAAAAATGGTGAGGCAAAGTCCGTTTCTGTTGGCGAAGATGATTCCAAGACTTTGTATGTTGTTCAGAAGTTGAATGCAAAGGATGGCGAAAAGGAATACCTTACAAAGGATGATTCCACAAGAAAAAGTGTTCTTCAAAATATGAAGAAAGATGAATTTGGCGACTATGTTGACAAAGAGGCAAAGGCACTTAAGTGCGAGGTTAACACTTCTGTAATTGACAATTACGACCCTGATATGTTCTGGGAAGATCCTGAGGAAACATCAACTACCGAAGCAGCAAAGTAAGCCTTTCAAGAGTAATTACAGCAATTGCAGATAAGGAGCCCCTTTATGCTAAAAAAATGTAAAAGATTGTTATGTGTATTGGGATTAACGGGGGTCGCAACGGTGCTTTTGGTTGCATCTTTATTTATGGTTGCGGCAGAGGAGGTTACGGTTGCACCTGCTCCTACACAAGAAGTTGTAACCGATCCCCCGGTTGTATATACAACTGCAGCGCCTGTTTATACCCAAGCAACTCAACCTGTATATACAACAGCAGCACCGGTTTATACCCAAGCACCGGAAACAGTTTATACAGATCCTCCTGTTTATACTCAAGCGCCTGAGGAAACAACTTACGAAAATACTGAATACATTGACTATGAAAGTACAGAAAGTGAAGAAAATAATAACTATCAATACTATCAGGAAGATGTAGAAAGTTATAGCTTTTATGAAGAACCTGTAACTGAATATGAGAATCAAGAAGAATATTACGATACAGAATCAACAAGTCCGACGGACAACAGTTCTTCTCTTTACAGTGATACCAGGGACATTGATGATACAGAGCTAAATAAAAGCAATTGGAAGAAGATTTCTGAACAATTAGCGCAAACTAAAGAGAACGACAAAGAGGATTCCAGTCCTTTTGACTACATTAAAAACAGTGATAAGGCAACTGGTCTTGAGGCTTTCTTTAACAATCTTAATTGGGCTATGACAATCGCAATTATTTGCTTTATTCTGGCTATTGCCTGCATAGTTATCTTCATTGTTTTCACAGTGAAACAGAAGAGGGGCTATGTTCCAAAGAAGAGCAAGAAGGCTAAGGCAAGTCCACAGTCATCATCAAAGAATAATCACGCATCCTCCCATATTGATGAGGATGGCTATTATGTTCCAAGCTCACGCAGGAGCAACAGCGATTATGGTGATGATTTTGATGAACCTCAAAGGGGAAAGGCTGTAAAAAAACGCTCAAAGCAGGACACTGCGGAAATAGTTATCCCGAATAAATACAAAAAATAAAAAAGTGGCTTTCGCAAACAAATAAAATTCGCGAAAGCCTTTTTTGTGTTTGATTTGATTTTGTAAAATATAGTATCGGCTTATGTACCGTACTTTTCCTTTAGCTGAGCCTCATAAATCTCTTTAAAAATTACCTTTCTTGTTACAATTCCCACAAAGACATCTCTATCGTCTGTTACGGGGACAAAGTTCTGGTCAAGGCTTTTTATTAGGAGTTTATCAATGTTTGCAGTTATTTTTACCGAATCGTAATAACCGTCCTTTAGAATGTTCCTTACCTTAACTTTCTTAAGGTCAGCCTTTGGGTTATCCATCAAATAGTACAGGAAATCACCCTCGGTAACAGTACCACGGTAAAGTCCCTCGGCATTAATAACAGGCACAGCATGGTATGAACTTTCTCTGAATACCGAAAGGGCAAATTCAAGAGAATCCTTGCTGTTGAGATATACAATATTTGCCTTTGGTATTAGTAGTGATGGTATATTCATTGTTGCCTCCAATCATATCAATTATACCATAGTTTATCTAAAAATAGAATGGGTTATCATAAATATTTTCTTTATAATTGATTTTAATACTTGTAAGTGATATAATTTTGAAAACGAGGTGAATATATTGAAAAGGCTAAGTGCAACAAAAATTTTTGCTATTGTATATTTTCTCATAATTATCATGGGGGGGATTTTGCTTTCTTTGCCCGTTGCATCTAAGTCGGGCAGTTCTACCAATTTTTTAGATGCCTGTTTTACCTCTACCTCTGCAACCTGTGTAACAGGTCTTTCTGTTTTTAATACTTATGAATACTGGAGTTTGTTTGGGCAGATTGTGATTTTATGTTTAATACAAATAGGCGGAGTGGGGTTTATGACATTTGCCGTCACCATGGCAACTGTGCTGAGGAAAAAACTTAGCGTAACCAATAGAACCCTTATGCAACAGTCGGTGTCTGCCCCTACAATCGGGGATATTGTTCCCCTTACAAAAGTCATTGTGTTTGGCACACTTGCCTTTGAGGCATTGGGAGCTTTGGCATATAGCTTTTTTTATGTTCCCATCCTTGGATTCTTAAAGGGAATTTATTTCAGCATTTTTCACTCTGTATCGGCTTTTTGTAATGCCGGATTTGACCTTATGGGAATAACAGGGGAAGAATCTTTGATTTCTGTTCAGGGAAACCTATATTTTAACATAGTCACAATGCTCCTTATAATCATAGGCGGTTTGGGATTTTTTGTATGGGTGGATTTGTGGCAAAGCAAATTTAGGTTTAAACTTATGCGACTTCACACCAAGATAGTGGTGACTGTTTCGCTATTTCTCATTTTGTTTGGTGCAGTATTTATTTTTCTCCTTGAAACAAAGGCTTTTGAGGGAATGAGCTTTGGAAGAAAGGTGATTGTATCATTGTTCCAGTCTGTAACCACAAGAACAGCTGGATTTGAATCGGTAAATATAGCCGATATGACTCAGGCTTCTCAATTGATTATAATTTTGCTTATGCTTGTGGGCGGTTCACCGGGCTCTACCGCCGGTGGATTCAAGACCACTACTTTGGGAATTTTGTTTTTCAATTTAGTTGGTACAGTCAGAAAGAAAACAGATGTTGAGTGCTTTGGCAGAAGTGTTCCGGCACCTGTGGTTAAGACTGTCTTGACAATATTAGTAATTTATGTAATACTGACAACTGGAAGTGCCATTGCGATTTCCGGAATAGAAAACATCCCTGTTCTTTCGGCAATGTTTGAATCATCTTCAGCATTGGCAACGGTAGGACTTTCCCTTGATTTGACCTCGAGTTTAGGGGTTGCAAGCAAGCTAATCCTTATGGGACTTATGTATGCAGGTCGTGTTGGTCCTCTCACAATTTTTATGGCATTCTCGCCGGACAAGTTTTCTAATGTATCAAGACTTCCAAATGAAGAAGTAAGAGTAGGATGATTTTAGGTAAAAGGTAATAGTGAATATGGAAGAAGTTCACTTTTTGTCTTTATAAAGGAATGGTCACAATTATGAAAGATATTTTGATTATTGGTTTAGGCAGATTTGGCAGGCATATGGCTGCAAAGTTTATTGAAGAAGGAAACGATGTCCTTGCCATAGATTCATCTAAGGAAAGGGCAGAGAGTGCGTTGCCATTTATCAGAAACATTCAAATAGGCGACTCAACAGAGGAGCAGTTTATAGAGTCCTTGGGTGTGGAAAATTTTGATATTTGTGTTGTAGCCATTGGTGACAGCTTTCAGCAGGCTTTGGAAACAGTAGTTTTGCTAAAGGACTACGGTGCAAAGTTCATC
>JAXESA010000236.1:0-12197 GCA_034116205.1 Ruminococcus sp.
CAGATGAAGCAGGGCGAAATGAAGGAGCTTCAGATTATTGTCAAGGCTGATGTTCAAGGCTCTGTTGAGGCTGTTCGCCAGTCACTTGAAAAGCTGACTAATGACGAGGTAAGGGTTAATGTTATCCACGGCGGTGTTGGTGCTATCAACGAAAGCGATGTTATGCTTGCGAACGCAAGTAATGCTATCATTGTAGGCTTTAATGTTCGACCTGATGCAACAGCCCTTGCAAATGCAGAAAGAGAGTCTGTTGACATTCGTCTTTACAGCATTATTTACAACTGTATTGAGGAAATTGAAGCCGCTATGAAGGGTATGCTTGCTCCTAAGACAAGAGAGGTTGTAATAGGTAATGCCGAAATCCGCAACATCATCCGCATCAAGAGCGTTGGTGTTGTTGCCGGTTCTTATGTAAAGGACGGTGTTATCAAGAGGAATGCACAGGTTCGTGTAATTCGTGACGGTGTTGTTATTGCCGACGACCACATTGCATCTCTCCAGAGATTTAAGGACGCTGTTAAAGAAGTACACGAAAACTACGAGTGCGGTATCTGCCTTGAAAGATTTAACGACCTTCGTGAGGGAGATATTTTTGAAGTGTATGAAATTCAGGAGTACAGAGAAGACTAAGGAAACACTGAATAAATCCCGCTAAACGCTATTTACACATCTTGCTTGCATATTTTCCGTCAGCTTGCCCAAAAAATCCTCGTAATGCGTCAGCATTACTCCGGTTTATTTGTTCAACCTGACGAAAAATCTGACTACGCAATATGTGCAAATGATTTAATCAGTGTTTCCCTAATATTAGTATGAGTTAGGGAAACATTAAAATTTTGGTGTTTTCTTAACTCACAGCTTGTTTATTTATAGAGGAAGTTATTATGTCAGGACATAGAATTGACAGAACAACAGAAGACATCAAAAGGGAGCTTACTGCCATTTTTAAAACGGTTAAGGACCCTCGTGTTGCCGACTGCTTTATTTCCATTATCCGTGTTGAGGTAACAAACGACCTTAGCTACTGCACAGTTTATTTCAGTGTAATTGAGGGTATGGAAAGGGCAAAACAGGCACTAAAGGGACTGAAATCGGCATCCGGCTTTATTCGCCGTGAGCTTGGTCACAGACTGCACCTGCGCCACACACCGGAGCTTATTTTTAAGGCAACGGACAGCGTGGAGTACAGCGCCAACATAAGTCGTATTTTAAATGAGCTTGATATTAAAAAGGATGATAGTGATGATGACGCTGAGTGATGTTGCAAATGTTTTAAAGTCACAGGACAATATTGAAATTCTCACCCATCACTATCCCGATGGAGATACCCTTGGCTCTGCCTATGGACTTTGCATTGCTTTACAGAATATGGGCAAGAATGCAAGGGTTGTACTTAGCGGTAAGTGTGCAAAAAAGTTTTCTTACCTACTTGACGGAGTTAGGGAAACTTCATTTACACCGGAGTATATTGTATCTGTGGATGTAGCGGCAAAGTCCCTTTTTGGGGAGAACGAGGAGCTTTACAGTGACAAAATAGATTTGTGCATTGACCACCATGGAAGTAACACCTTGGGGGTTAATGACAGCTATATTGACGACACAGCCGCCGCAACAGCGGAGATTATCTTTGATTTGATAAATGTAATGGGTGAGAAAATAACTCCACAAATTGCAAACTGTCTATATACAGGAGTAAGTACAGACACAGGGTGCTTTATGTACACCAACACCACATCAAAGACACACCAAATTGCAGGTGAGCTGATTGACCTTGGTGCGGATTTTGGGGAGATAAACCGAAAAATGTTTGAAACAAAAACCAAGGAAAAAATTGCCCTTGAAAGAATGGTTTACGACACCCTGGACTTTTACTGTGAGGGAAAGCTTGCAATTATCTACACAACTATTGCAATGCAGGATAAGCTGAACCTTGGTGATGACGAGATGGAGGGCCTTGCCTCTATTCCTCGTCAGATTGAGGGTGTGAAAATGGGAATCACCATTAGAGAAAAGAAAAACAAGGATTTCAAAATCTCTGTGAGAACAAATGGTGACACAGATGCCTGTGAATTTTGCAAGAAATTTGGCGGCGGAGGTCACAAGGCGGCCTCGGGCTGTTCCATTCAGGGCGACCTTATTACAGTAAAGCAAACCCTTATTGCCGCCGCAGAAGAGATTTTGCTATGAACGGTGTTTTAGTAATTAACAAGCCAATGGACTTCACTTCATTTGATGTTGTTGCCATTATGCGACGGGTGACAGGTGAGAGGAAAATCGGTCACCTTGGAACCCTTGACCCAAACGCCACAGGGGTGTTGCCCCTTGTTTTGGGCAACGCAACAAAGGCACAGGATTTGGTGGTAAACCACGACAAGGAGTATGTTGCAACTTTCAGGCTTGGTGTAAAAACCAATACCTTGGATATTTGGGGAGAGGTTATAAAGGAAGAAAAAACCTCCTTTTCAAAAGAGGATATTCTAAAAATTCTCCCAAGGTTTACAGGTGAGATACAGCAGATCCCTCCTATGTATTCCGCAGTTAAGGTGGATGGCAAAAGACTTTATGACCTTGCACGTGACGGTAAAGAGGTGGAGAGGAAAGCTCGTCCTGTTACCGTTTATGAACTTAGCCTTACGGATTTTGACGAAGAAAGTCAACAGGGTACTCTTAAAATAAAGTGCAGTAAGGGTACATATGTGAGGACTTTAATCGATGACATAGGAGATACCCTTGGCTCCTTTGGTGTTATGACCTCACTTGTGAGGATAAATGCCTGCGGATATTCCATTGATGATGCAATTTCCCTTGAAAAGGCAAGGGAAATGACCGATTTTAAGGATTACATCAAAGACACAGAAAGCCTGTTTATGACCTACGGATATGTAAAGGTGACTTCCCCTCAGGCAAAGCGTTTTCAAAACGGAGGAGCCCTTGATAAGAACAGGACTTACCTTGCAAAGCTAAATCCACCGGATGGTACAATCCTAAGAGTAAAGGACGACCAAAATAAGTTTTTAGGTCTTGGCATTATTAAGGGTGAGGAACTGAAAATCTATAAGCTCTTTGCAGTAAATCAGCCAAACTCATAAGGTGATTAGGGGATAGAATTGAATATGAAAAAAGAGGCTTTCTCACCGGAGAAAGCCTTGTTTGATACTAGTAATAAAAAACTGTAAAAAAATTTCCTGATATTCAACTACCATTCACATTTATGTGTTATAATAACTCAAAAGTATTAGATTTTTATAAAAGGAAGATGAAAAATGAAAAGAATAATCCCGATTATTATAGCTTTAATGCTCTTAGCCTGTCTTGTAGGATGTGACAGCAGTTCATATAATAATGCTGAAACTACACATAATGGAACTGTAGTGGTAACTCAACCATCATCAACTTCTGTTGTTGAAAATACATCAACTGCCTCATCAAATCCTGCGGCGTATATTTATGACGGAACAGGGGACGCTAAAGGGGCAATAATTGCAACTGTTAAGTGGAATGACAGGGATAAAATTCAGATTATCAACGATATGATTCACAGCGACAATGTTATCAG
This sequence comes from Ruminococcus sp., assembly GCA_034116205.1. Lineage (GTDB taxonomy): Bacteria > Bacillota > Clostridia > Oscillospirales > Acutalibacteraceae > Ruminococcoides. The sequence goes on from JAXESA010000236.1 coordinate 3,557, forward strand.
CAACAAGAAAAAGGACAAAGAGGATACCTCCAAGGCTGACAAGGTTTACTGCTTTGAACTGATTAACAAGGGTGCAGACAACAACATCTTTTATGTTTATCTCATTGATGACAAGGTTTACCTTTACAGCGATGAATTTGCAAGCTCCCTTAACACATTTATCAACGGTTATGCTGACGAAACAACAGTAGAGCAGGTTGAAAGTTTAATAAAGTAATAAGAATTTCAGCATTAAAAAAAGCTCCCCGTTTGGGGAGCTTTAATTTTGGGTATTAGTATTAATAATTACTTTACCTCTGTAACGGTGTAATTGGAACCGTAGAGATTTTTAAATGAATCCACAGCGTCCTTTACATTTTCTTTTGATGAGGTAGTGCAATACAAATCGTAGTCACTGTTAATCTTAACAAGCTTATTGTCAGCAACCATTAGTTCAGAGCCGGAGATGTATCCCATATAGTAGGCTGTAACATTCTTTACTGCACCCTTTTTAACCTTCTTTGAGCCGTATTCCGGATCAGTTACCTTTACAGTGTATGTACGGGAGTAAATCTGTCCGTATGTGCAAGCAGGCTCGCCGTAATTATCATCGGTATATCCGTAAAGTGTCTTTACAAGCTTAAAGTCGGATATCTTGTTAATCTTGAATTCAGCGAAGTGATAATCGTCAGCTTCTATGCCAAAGTCGTAGCCACATCCTTCGTCGCCTACTTCAATTTCATAGTCCTCCTTGAGTTCTTCAAGGATAGCCTCTGTAGGAACAGTGCTGTCAACACTGCTGTCCAGTGTCTTTGGAATTTCGCCAAGACCCTCCACAGTTATTTCCTTTGTTGCAACCTCACCGTCTTCGCTGTCTTTAAGAACATAGTCCTCGTCATAAAGTGTAGCGGTCACAGTTACCTTGTCACCGTTTTTAAGGCTGTAGCTTGGTTCTGCGGTGTAGTAGATTGTGTAGTCGCTGTTATCTTCTTTACTGTCAACGGATATACTTCCTTCACCGTCAAGACCGTTGTAATTAACGACAAAATTGGAACTGTCAAACGGGTCAATAACTTCCTTTTCTTCAAGTCCCTTTACCTTTGTTTCAAATTCGTCAGCAACAAAGGTTACATCGTACTTATCCAGCTTATCTTCGTCATATTTAGCCTTAATCTTGAGGGTATCTCCATTAGAAAGTTTTCCGTTTTCACCCTTAACAAGCTTGAATTTTACACATTCCAGAGCTTTGTTAAGATTTCTCAAGGACTTCATTTCTTCGGTGTAATCATCATATTTGCTGTCGTCATCGTCAAGCCTTGCTTCCTTCCTCTTTTCCTTGAGGTCATCATACTTTTTGTCATAATCCTCAAATTCAGGCTTTTCCTTTAGTGTACCAAAACCACTGTAACCATCGTATGCCAAATATTTTGAAAGGTCAATCTCCTGCTTTTTGGTACAGCCTGTTGTAAAGAACAAAGAAGAAAGTACAACTGCCGCAATAACTATGATGCTTGTTATCCTTTTCATATTCTGTCCTCCTAAAAAATAAAAATTATTTATTAAGAATGGAATTGATTAATCCGCCCTTTGAGATTATGTTTTGGATAAACTCTGGGAATGGCTCTGACTGATAGGTTTTTCCTGTTGCTTCGTCTGTGATAACACCTGTGTCAAAGTTTACGGAAACTGTGTCTCCTGACTTAATCTCCTTGGCTGCCTCGTCACATTCAAGAATCGGTAAACCGATATTAATAGCATTTCTGTAGAAAATTCTTGCAAAGGTTGAGGCGATAACACAGCTTACTCCTGATGCCTTAATTGCGATTGGTGCGTGTTCACGGGATGAACCACAGCCAAAGTTCTTTTCGGCAACAATAATGTCGCCTTCCTTTACATTTTTAACAAAGTCCTTGTCAATGTCCTCCATACAGTGGGCGGCAAGCTCGCTGTGAGAGGATGTGTTAAGGTATCTTGCAGGGATGATAACGTCTGTATCAACATTATCTCCGTATTTATGTACTACGCCATGTGCATTCATTATGTTTCCTCCTTATCAAAGCTTTTCAGGGTCGGTGATGTAGCCCTTAACAGCAGATGCCGCAGCAACCGCAGGGGATGCAAGGTAAACCTCGCTGTCAATATGACCCATTCTGCCAACAAAGTTTCTGTTTGTTGTGGAAATTGCCTTTTCACCGGCAGCCAAAATACCCATATGACCGCCAAGACAAGGTCCGCAGGTTGGAGTTGAAACAACAGCACCGGCGTCAATGAATATGTCAAAAAGGCCCTCGTGCATTGCGTCCTTCCAGATTTGCTGTGTGCCTGGGAAGATGATACATCTTACACCCTTTGCAATCTTTTTGCCCTTTAGCACCTTTGCAGCCGCCCTAAGGTCAGAAAGTCTGCCGTTTGTACAGGAGCCGATAACACACTGGTCGATTTTAACCTCTGTTTCACCGATTTCGTCAACAGTTCTTGTGTTTTCGGGAAGATGTGGGAAAGCAACTGTTGGGCGGAGGGTGGAAAGGTCAATTACATATGTTTCGTCATACTGGGCGTCCTCATCAGCTGTGTATTCCACAGGCTCACCCTGGAAACGACCGTTGCAGTATTCCCTTGTAATATCGTCAACAGGGAAAATACCGTTTTTACCACCGGCTTCAATAGCCATATTTGCAATGCAAAGTCTGTCGTCCATATTCAGGTACTTGATGCCCTCACCGCAGAATTCCATTGATTTGTAGAGAGCACCGTCAACGCCAATCATACCAATGATGTGGAGTATAACATCCTTACCGCTGACATAACCCTGTGGTTTGCCAACAAGCTCAAACTTAATTGCGGAAGGCACCTTAAACCAAGCCTTACCGGAAATCATACCGGCACACATATCAGTTGAGCCGACACCTGTGGAAAATGCACCCAGAGCGCCGTATGTACAGGTGTGGGAGTCAGCGCCTATGCACAGAGAACCGGGACCTACTAGTCCGATTTCGGGCAGAAGTGCGTGTTCAATGCCCATCTGACCTACATCACGATAATTCTTAATGTCATATTTGTCAGCAAACTGACGGGAAATCTTCACCTGTTCAGCGGCTTTGATGTCCTTGTTAGGGGTGAAGTGGTCCATAATCATTGCAATTTTTGTGTTGTCAAATACGGAGTCAGCGCCGTTTTCTTCAAAAACATTTATAGCAACAGGGCAGGTAACATCGTTGCCAAGTACCAAGTCCAGGTTTGCCTCAATAAGCTGTCCCGCTTTAACCTCAGGCAGTCCTGCGTGTGCCGCAAGAATCTTCTGAGTCATAGTCATACCCATTTCAGTCATTCCTTTCAAAATCATTTGGTGTAGTAGAAATTCTGCTACACCCCAAAATCTCACATTATAATTCTATCATTTTTAAGACCCAAGTTCAAGTATCGCAAGTGCCAATATTAGTGAGCTAAAGTGTGGAGTTTTAGTTATTTTGTAAACAATATAATTATAGATAAAAACAAACCGGATAATTCGTAAGAATTACCCGGTTTTGTAAGTTGTCATAACTGACAACCTAAAACTATTAACTTTAAATTACTTTACGTGCCAGAGTTCCTTTGCATACTGTAGGATTGTTCTGTCTGATGAGAACATACCTGCGTTTGCAATGTTCATTAAGCACTTCTTGCCAAATGCTGTTCTGTCCTGATAGTCCTTGTTGCACTTGATTTTTGTGTCAACATAGTCCTTAAGGTCGAGGAGCAGGAAGTAGTGGTCAGGGTCGTGCCATGTTGTACCGTTGAGGATACCTGTGTAAAGCTCTGCAAATGAACCCTCGCCGATAGCGCCGCCGTCAGAGAATGTTCCGTCAACAAGTGTATCGAGAACAGCCTTGATTTCTGGGTCGTTGTCGTAGATTTCTCTTGGGTTATAGCTCTTTTCAGCCTTGAGCTTGTCAATCTCTTCAACTCTTGCGCCGAAGATGTACTCGTTCTCAATGCCTGCCTGCTGAGCAATCTCAACATTAGCACCGTCGTAAGTACCAAGAGTTACAGCACCGTTAAGCATAAACTTCATATTACCTGTACCGGAAGCCTCTGTACCTGCTGTGGAAATCTGCTCTGAAACATCAGCGGCAACAACAATCTTTTCAGCATAGGAAACATTGTAGTTCTGTACAAAGTGAACCATAAGCTTATCCTTTGTATCAGGGTCGTTGTTAACAAGCTTTGCAATTTCGTTGATGTACTTGATGATAGCCTTTGCTCTTGCGTAACCGGGAGCTGCCTTTGCACCAAAGATAAATGCTGTTGGCTGCCAATCCTTAAGCTCGCCCTTCTTGAGCTTGTTGTAAATCATAAGGATAGAGAAAGCGTTGAGGAGCTGTCTCTTGTATTCGTGAAGTCTCTTAACCTGAATATCAAAGATGAAGGATGGGTCAATGTCAACACCCTCAGTATCCTTGATGTACTTAGCAAGCTGAGTTTTCTTCTTCTTCTTAATTGTGTTGAATGCACGAACTGTCTTAGCGTCAAGATTCTCTTCAAGACCCTTGAGGAGAGAGAGATCCTTTAACCAGCCGTCGCCAACTCTTTCTGTGATGAAGTCAGCAAGCTCAGGGTTACAAAGACCGAGCCATCTTCTCTGTGTGATACCGTTTGTCTTGTTCTGGAATCTTTCAGGATAAAGCTCATACCATTCCTTAAGAACATCGTCCTTGAGGATTTCAGTATGAATCCAAGCAACACCGTTTACATAGGAGCCTACATAACAAGCAAGTCTTGCCATATGAACAAGGTCGCCGTCAATGATAGCCATCTTCTTGCCGAACTGTGCGTCGCTTACGCCCTTGGAGTGCATATCGTTATATTCGTGAATAGCGATTCTCTCGATAATTGTAAGAATTTCAGGGAGAATTTCTCTGATGAGGTTCTTGTTCCATTTTTCAAGAGCTTCGCCAAGTACTGTGTGGTTTGTATAAGCAAATGTCTTCTGTGCAATCTTAAGTGCTTCATCAAAGCTTATGCCCTCAAGACCGAGAAGTCTGATAAGCTCAGGAATAGAGATAACAGGGTGAGTATCGTTAAGCTGAATAGCAGCGTGGTCGGCAAACTTGCTGAAGTCGTTACCGTTCTTTGCCTTATATCTCTTGATGATGTCCTGAAGTGAAGCAGAGCAGAAGAAATACTGCTGCTTAAGACGGAGAAGCTTGCCCTCGTGAGTGTTATCGTTAGGATAGAGAACCTGAGAAATGTTCTCAGCGTCGTTCTTAGCCTTAACAGCCTCGTCATAATGGGAAGCGTTGAAAGCGAGGAAGTCAAATTCTTCAACAGCCTCTGCCTGCCACAGACGAAGTGTGTTGATGCTCTTTCCACCGTAGCCGATAACAGCCATATCATAAGGAACAGCCTTAACTGTCTGATCCTTGAAGTGAACTTCAACAGCGTCTTCCTCACGGCGAATACACCATGGGTCTTCAAATCTCTGCCAGTTGTCAGCAACTTCTACCTGATAACCATCTTCGATAAGCTGTTTGAACAGACCATACTTGTAGCGGATTCCATAACCGTCAAGAGGAACCTCCTGTGTAGCTGCAGAGTCGAGGAAACAAGCTGCAAGTCTGCCAAGACCGCCGTTACCCAAAGCGGCGTCGTCAATATCTTCAAACACATTGATGTCAATGCCCTTTGACTTAAGGAGCTTCTTAGTTGTGTCAAGAATACCCATGCAGTAAAGGTTGTTGTACATCATTCTACCCATAAGGAATTCAGCGGAGAAGTAGTATGCTCTTCTCTTAGAAGCATGCTTCTTTTTGCACTTTTCCCAGTCGGGAGCAATTTCGCCCATCATAGCTTTACCAAGGCAAAGGTGAAGCTCTGCAGGAGAAAGCTCTTTAAGGGTTTTACAGTAGTCGTTCTTTGCGGTTAATTCAAGATTTTCAATAATGCTCATTTTAATTTTCCTCCAGTCTTGAACTGCTGATTACCATTTCCTTAAGTCGGTTTGCCAGTTCGTCAGTTAACATAGTGCTGTCAATTCTCCAAACCCAGTTACCGCCAAGTGTGGACGGAACATTCATTCGTGCCTCTGTGCCAAGGCCGAGAATATCCTGCATCTGAATGATAGCTGTGTCTGCTACACTGTTGTAGGCTGTTCTGATGATGCCCCAGTTGAATTCTTCGTCATCACCAATGTTGCAGTAGCTCTTTGCGTAAGCAACATCCTCAGGCTTTGCCTGTGCAGCCCAACCCATAAGGGTGTCGTTGTCGTGGGTGCCGGTGTAAACAACACAGTTTTCGGTGTAGTGATGTGGGAGGTAATCGTTAGCCTCGCCACTATCAAAAGCAAACTCCAAAACCTTCATTCCAGGGTAACCGGTATCCTCAAGGAGTTCCTTTACACTGTCAAAAAGGTCGCCTAAATCCTCAGCAACAATTGGAAGGTCACCCAGCTTTTCTTTCATCATTTCAAAGAATTCAATTCCCGGACCGTCATACCAATCGCCGCCGATAGCATTTTCGGCAGGATAAGGAATGGCATAGTAAGTATCAAAAGCTCTAAAGTGGTCAATTCTTAAAATATCAAAGAGCTTTGCAGCTGCGGCAATTCGGTTGAACCACCATTCGTAATCTGTTTCTTTCAGATAATCCCAGTCATAAAGAGGATTACCCCACAGCTGACCTGTTGCGGAGAAGTAGTCCGGTGGACAACCGGCAACGCAAACAGGCTGGTTTTCTTCGTCAAACCAGAAAATTTCAGGATTTGCCCATGTATCGGCTGAGTCCATAGCAACATAAATAGGCATATCGCCCAGGATTTTAATACCCAGACCGTTAACATACTCTCTGAAGGATTCCCACTGCTCATAGAATTTGTACTGCAGGAAGCTCCAGAAGTCAATCTCGTCCTTAAACTTTCTTTCATATCTCTTAACAGCCTCAGGCTCTCTAAGCTTAATCTCTTCATCAGGCCATTCTGTCCAGGCTTTCATATCAAAGCTTTTCTTTACAGCCATATAAAGGGCATAATTCTTAAGCCATTTGCTGTTCTTTCTCTTGAAAGAAGTAAAAGGTTTTCTGTCGCAATTTTTCTTGAAGTTTTCGTAAGCTACTCTAAGAACATCAAATCTGTAATAATAGATTGTAGCATAGTCAATTTCAAACTCTGAGTCACCCCAGTATCCCTTGTCAATGTCCTCTTGTGTGAGCAGTCCCTCGTCCTTGAGAATGTCAAGGTCAATCATATACGGGTTTCCTGCAAAGGTGGAGAAAGATTGGTAAGGGGAATCACCGTAGCTTGTAGGTCCAACGGGAAGAATCTGCCAAATTTTTTGACCTGCCTTCTTTAGGAAATCTGCAAACTCACGGGCTTCTTTACCCAGAGTACCAATTCCGTAAGGAGATGATAAACTGGTGATTGGCATTAATATGCCGGCTTCTCTTGCCATAAAGTCAACTCCGTTCCAAATATAAAGTTGTGTATGCCTTGCAATGATTGCACGGTATGATATGCGGTTATTAAATCTGCCTTTTTACCCCCGCATTTAAGGTAAAAACTAACAATAAGAATATTATCATAAAACCTGACAAAAAGCAAGTATTTTCTATACGTTAGAGTTGGGACAGCTCCTCTGTTGCAAGGAGCATAGCAAGATTTGTTGCCATAGTCCTGACCTCATCCCTTGAGTGTTGTGCATAGTGGCAAAACTCTGCTCTATATATTGTGGTGTGGCTTTTTGTGGCTACTCCAATATATACCAAACCCACAGGTTTATCCTTAGTTCCTCCTGTTGGTCCTGCTATGCCTGTTGTGGCAAGACCAATGTCCGAGTAGGCAACCTTCATTATTCCCTGACACATCTGTGTGGCAGTTTCTTCGCTTACTGCACCGTAATTGCTGAGGATTTTGTTGGACACCCCAAGGAGTTTTTCCTTTATAATATTAGCGTAAGAGCATATTCCGCAGTCAAAAACATTGCTTGCACCGCTTACATTTGTAATACGCTGTGAAATCATACCTCCGGTACAGCTTTCGGCTGTGGCGATTTTCATATGCTTTTCGTAGAGAAGATGCACAAGGCTCTCCTCAATGCCCTTGGTATCAATGCCCTGTGTTCTTTCATAATAATCCTTGTCTGTGATTAAATATGTCATTTTATCACCTCATTTTGATTTTATCAAAAATATTGTCTTGTTGCAATTACACTTTAGTTTTGATATATTATTTATTATAGGAAAAAAGGAGTTAAGCTATGCCACATTTTTTTGTAGATGAAGAAATAGAGTCCAGTGAGTACAGTCTTTTTGGTGAGGATGGACGCCATATTGCAAAAAGCCTTAGAATGAAACAGGGGGAAAATCTTACCCTGTGTTCCCCCAGCGGAACTGTCCACAATTGTGTGGTAGAAAAGGTTGAGGGGGACTTTGTAGGAGTCCGAATTTTGTCAAGTGAACAAAGTGAGGCAGAACCAAGCGTTAAAGTAACTCTGTATCAAGCACTTCCAAAGGGTGACAAGATGGAGTTTATCATACAAAAGGCTGTGGAAATTGGGGTTACGGAGATTGTCCCTGTGATTTCATCACGGTGCGTCAGCCGTCCCGACCAAAAATCCTTGAGCAAAAAGCTTTTAAGGTGGCAAAAAATCGCCAAACAGGCGGCTATGCAAAGTGGCAGAGGAATTGTCCC
>JAXESA010000237.1:0-5988 GCA_034116205.1 Ruminococcus sp.
CTGTTTTCATCTTGTTGGCAATAAACTCATTTTCAGGCTTTCCGAAATAGCCTAAATTAATGCCTTTACCCAGGGAAGTGAACCATTCGCCTGCAATAGCGACCATGGGATTTTTTTCAATCTGTATCATTTTCCTTGACATCCCGTAAGTAAGCACATAGAATGAACCATCATAATAAAAGGCATTCACATTTCTAACATACGGTATGTTATCCACCGTTGTTGCCAATGAAATAATACTGTCTGAGCCAAATCGTTCATACATTATTATTTCAGCTTCTTTTGATAATCTTTCCATAATACTTCATCCTTAATCTCTGTTGTCTATATTCTTCTTAATCTGGTCAAAGGTTACGCCGTACTTAATGGCTATATCCTTTGCGTAGGACACACCCTGTGGCGGTGCTATTGTGCATTTAAAACTGCGGTGTCCATCCTTCACTCCTGTAACAAGGCTTTGCACCATGCTCTTTGATGAACCGTCACCGTTATATTCCTCAAGGTGATGTGCCAGCTCGTGCATATGGGTGTTGAAAATTGCCCTTGTGCCAAGGTAAGCCATTGCCCTTATTACATCCTTGGCAATAAACACACCCTCGGCAACATTTGTTGTTGCAAGGCTTTCGTTTAGCAGAAGCAAGGATTTGTCAGTTGCCACGCTGAAAATATCGGAGAGTCTTTTGCTCTCCTCACCCAGTCGTCCCAAGTCAACAGTTTCGTTTTCGTCTGCAGGGAAATGGGTGAAGATGTTGTCCACAGGACAGTATTCAAAGGTTTTTGCCGGCACATATATCCCGCATTGAGCAAGGAGGAAACAATGTCCCACAGCCTGGGTAAAGGTTGTCTTTCCGCCTCTGTTTGGACCTGTCATTACGAAAATCCTCTGGTCATCGTTGAAGTCGATGTCGTTGCCTACGATTTCAAACTCCTCACCATTTGTCCTCTTAATGGCCAGCTTAATGTTATAAATATCCCTTCCCTTTGCTGTCCTGTCACCCTTAACGGCATGTGGCTTGCACAGGGTAAGGTTCTTTTCCTTCATCTTATCTACAAGCTCTGCAAACCTTATGTAAAAGATAATCTCCGGCATAAGGGTCACAAGGGCATAACCGCTGATGTTCACATACTTTTGCAAAGTTGCCTTAATACTCTTTACCATCTTTTTCAGAATGTTTGTAACAACCTTTGAAAGACTTGACGACAATGGGTCGTCACCTGTTGCCGAGCCTGAGGTATCTATGTGAACATTTGTGTTTGCACCCATAGCAACACTTCCAAACTGCATCCTGTGCAAACTTGGATTTGCCGGGTGGAGCTTACTGCTTTTCAGCACCTCTTCGTCGCTGTTAAGACCCTCCTTGTTAGAGGTAAACTCCATAAAGTTTTTTAGAAGTCCGCTGTTGGTAATTTCAAAGCTGTTAAGGGAAATCACCCCGGCATTTTTCGGTTTCAGCACATTGTCAAGGTTTACCCCAATGGTGATGGAACGAAGCTTTTGTGCCTTTTCCATAGTTTCGTCAATGTCCTTTTTCAGCAGGTCAAAACCACCCTGGTTATAAATATCCTCAATAGTTTTTTGAAGATTTTTAAGTCCTGCCGACTTTATAGGGGTGGTGGCAAGCATATCCTTTAGCATAGTGATGCACAGCACATATCCGTCAATCTCCCTTAGACGGTTGATTAACTGCCACAAAGCTGATGCGTCACCGTCTTTGTTGAACTTTTCCAGCTCACGCAAATCCTCCAGCTTTTTCAGAAGCTCAACAAGGCCCTCACGAAGATTTGGAAAATTCAGAATATCCTCAAAAACATCCGCCCTGTAATTTATCACATCAATATCACAGGTAATGTTAGTAAGGATATTTTTAATGCTGTTTTTCTCGTAAATGTCATTTGTAAGGCTTTCCACAATATAATCAATGGAAAGGTCGTTAATCGCCTGGGGGGTCATTTCCCGGGTTTTTTGACTTGAATTATCGGGGTAAAGTAAACTAATCTGTGCCATTTGATTTCTCCTTAATTTTATAGTACAATGGTAACACACATTTTTTTAAAAAACAATAAGGATTGAGTAAAATGGACGAACTAATCAAAAGGATTAACGAACTTGCCAAAAAGAAAAAGACCGTTGGACTTACCCATCAGGAGCTGGAAGAACAGGCAAGGCTCAGAAAGAAATATCTTGAAAATTTCAGAGCAGGTTTTAAGCAAAGGCTTGAAAACATTGATGTTGAAACTCCCGACGGCAAGGTGCGACCTCTCACCGACTATAAAAAGAAAAAATGATATAATACACAACACAAACAATAAGGGACTGCCCGAAAGGACAGCCCCAATTTTATTACTTAATTACTTACTTAATTAGCAGCCACATCCGCATCCGTTGCCACATCCGCCGCACTCGTTGTTACCGCAACCGCCGCAGCAGCAAAGGATGATGATAACGAGAAGAATAATCCAACAGCAATTTCCGCCGCCGAAACCGTTAAACATATCGTTTTCCTCCTTTCCGTTTACACTACATATTATTAGGAAAGAAAGAATTTGTGTTTAATTTTATAAATAAAATTTAAGGAAGGATTTTTTGGGCAAATCGGCGGAAAATATGCAAACAAGATGTGTAAAGTGATTTAATCAGTGTTTCCTTAAAGTCCTGCCAATCGGTTGATTTTTTCAACATACTTTTCTGCATCTTTGTTATACACCTTCACCATTTTGTCCGCCTCTCTTTTAATTGCCTGTGGCTTGCAAAACAGGGTATGTATTCCCTTGTGGATATAGCAAAAGGGCAACAAAATCCCCCACTTTTTAAGTATGGGATAACGCTGGCTCATTGCCTTTCTACCGATAAACCAGGAGCTGTAATAAAACTTTATCTTGTTAATGAGGGAGTTGTTCTTTGATGTTCCCTCACCACTGAATTTTGACACAACATAAAATGGAGTTGCACCGTGGGCACCGCTGATATATATAAACCGAGCAAGTTCCTTAAGACGATTATCCATTTCCTTGTTGTCAAAGAAAACTTGTGAAAGCTCTGTCACGGTTTTTGAAAATGCCTTAAGACCGATTTTATGGAGTTCATTTTCCACATAGTTCATATCAAGGTTCAGCCTTTTCTGTATCAGATAAATATCAAGGAAGTACCTTACCCCTACTCCCCCTTTAACGAAGTGTTTGTAAAGGTGGTACAGGGTGTATATGTATAAATCCTCATCTGTCATAGAAAATCTGTATTGGCTGTCATTATCGGCAACCGCCCTGTGAAATGCAGAATCAAAATATTCCCTTTGCAGGGAATCCCTTGGGGTTAAGTAAGAATGTAGTTCAATATGCACCACACCCTTTGAATAAACAATGTGGTAGTCGTTATCCCTGTTGCCCTTTTCCCCCGGAGTATATCCCAATTTTTTCAGGACATTTTCGGCCCTTTGAAAATCCTCAATTTTTACAAGGACATCAATATCGTTGCTTGTGCGGTAGTTTTCCACAGGGTACAACTTTTTGATTACAATACCCTTGAGGGGCATATAGGAAATATTTGACTTTTCAAAGGCGGAAAACAACTGCTGTGAAAAAATCTCCTGCTTTGCCTCAGCCACACTCATACGGGCGTTTGCGCCGACAAATTTTTTTAGTGTATCGGTTGGAACAATATTCAGCTTTTTTAGCTCTATATACACCATATTTTCAACCTTATGGTGATTGCAAAAATCAAAGAACTGTTCCCAATCAATATCAAAATTTGGAACAGGTGGTGCTTCCTCATTAATCAGTGACCCAAGTAGTTTTGAAAGGTAGCCCCCGTACTGCAGATAATAATCCATATTAATTCCTAAAATTCAAGAATATTGACCCCTTTTGCATTTTCCAAAAAGGTGTCTAAATCGGCTTTTATAACCTCTAATGGTGCATCATATTTATCGGTAAGGTCAGACAGCAATTCGTCATAGGAAATGTCGCTTTTCAGCTTATTCCAGATGTAATACCCGCTGTTATTAAGGGTAATCATACCGCTGTATTCCTCAGGGTCATCCTCAAGCGCAACAACAATGTACTTGCCGCCAATCTCCCTTACTGCATATCCATCTTTAATTCTCATTTGGCTTATCCTTTTTTTGATGCTTCTTATTATAATTTACTATGCGGATAAGGTTGATAATATTTGCAACCATAACAGCAAACATCAAAAGTATAAGGAGCACAGGCATTAAAATTAGCTGTGGGGATTTCATAATGCAAAAGACAAGCTCTATTACAGAGGCGATAAAAGCCACCGACGACAACACAACGCCAACTATTGAAATCTTTTTATTCTTTTTCATTATTTGCCTCCTACACAAAAAAGTGTCCGAATTTTATAAATAATGCTTACACAAGAATAATATCACACAACCGGTCTGTTTGCAACACAAAAGGGACTTCAAAAGAAGCCCCTTTGATTATTGTTTTAATAGTTTTATCTCCAGTTAAGTGTGTCGTTGTAAACATTGATGTAATCCTGAGCGCTCTTATTCCAAGAGTTGTCACTCATCATTGCACGCCACATAAGCTGGTGCCATCCCCAGTCGTCGTTAATACCTGCAAGGGCTCTCTTTACAGCGTTGCACATATCGGCAATATCATAATTCTTAAAGGTAAAGCCGTTGCCATAGTTATCAGCAGAATCAAAGACAGAGTCCTTAAGTCCGCCAACCTCACGAACAACAGGGATTGTACCATAGCGAAGTGCTATCATCTGTGACAAACCGCATGGCTCCTGCTTTGATGGCATAAGGAATATGTCTGCACCGGAATAAATTTTCCTTGCAAGTTCAGGCACAAAGCCGTGGCAGAAGGATACTCTGCCGGGATAGTCCCAAGCCAGCATATTGAAGAAGTCCTCATATTCCTTGTCACCGGAGCCAAGGATAACGAACTGCATCTTCTGAGTGTTGAGCAAATCACGAATACCGCCACGTACAAGGTCAAGTCCCTTGTGACCAACAAGTCTTGTAACCATAGCAACAATAGGTGTATCCCAGCTCTGCTGAAGATTTAATCTCTCCTGTAACTTCTGCTTACAGATGCCCTTGCCGGACATATCGTCACGGGTGTAGTTTGCATAAAGCTGGCAGTCTGTTGCAGGGTCATAGGAAGCACAGTCAATTCCGTTAAGAATACCGCAAAGCTTCCAATGATTCCTTTTTAATGCAGGGTCAAGACCATATGAATACCATGGGTCTTTAATCTCGGCTGCATAGGACGGAGAAACAGTTGTTACTCTTGTGGCACACTGAATAGCGCCCTTCATCATATTCAGCTTTCCGTCCATTTCAAGGATTTTTGTTTCTGTTGGAGGAATACCGACACATTCTGTATTAACCTCCCAGCCATACATTCCCTGATACTGGATGTTATGGATTGTGAAAACACTTTTGATGTTGTAATACCAAGGGTTCTTGCTATAGAACAAATAGTAGTAAACAGGCACAAGTGCTGTCTGCCAGTCGTTACAATGGATAATATCCGGGTGGAAATCTATGTATGGAAGCATCTCCATAATAGCACGGGAGAAGAAAGAAAATCTCTCGGCATCGTCATAGTAACCATATAGCTTATCTCTGTTGAAGTAATACTCATTATCAAGGAAATAGTATGTACATCCGTTCCAGCTTGCCCAGAAAAGACCGCAATACTGACTTCTCCAGCCAACAGGAACCCAGAAATTTGTAATGTACTGCAACTGACGCTTTAGTTCGTATGGAATTGAACCGTACATTGGCACAACAATTCTGCAATCCTGACCCTTTCTTACAAGGGTATGTGGCAAGCTACCTGCCACATCAGCCAGTCCGCCGCTACCGCAAAAAGGGTTAGCTTCACTTGCACAGTATAATATTCTCATCTTAATTACCTCCTATTAAGATTATTATTTTAAGTATAACACAATTTAAAGAAAAAACAATACAAAGGAAAATTGATTTTATGAAATAATTGAACCCTTTT
>JAXESA010000238.1:0-3033 GCA_034116205.1 Ruminococcus sp.
TCACCGTCATCTGTGGTATAGTAAATATTACAATCAATACCATAATAACTCATATTATCCTCTTCAAAAACACCGTCCTCGCTTAATAAGCCTAAATTGTCTATATCCTTATTGTAATTCTCAATAAGCTTCTTTATGACATCTTTATCCTTGATGATGTAGTTTCCGTCCTTAAAGTCCTTCCAGCCCTCTATATACATATCAAGCTCACTACACCTGTCAATGGGAGCCTTGCCTACTATACCGTCGCCACTATCAATACTTCCGATAATATCACCAATGATGCGTGTATGCTTAAACACTAATGTAGGATTGCTATAAGCCCTTGTTATTTGATTTCCCTTTTTATCGGTGTATCTTAAATATAGACCGTCGCCATTATAGTTTTCATATTCTTCATCATTTCCGTAATTTTCGACAGGGGTGTATATACCCGAGCATTGTTTCTCATATTCCTGCGCTACCGCACTGTGATACTCAATTATTGACTTTATGCTTTCAGGGTCGGATGTAGAATATATCTGTGGATTTTTACCTTTAATTTTTATTTCCGGGTCTACACAACTACTAAAAGTTATTTCCACCGACTTAACATCCTCAACATCGGGAACTCTTGTTACATAGCCAAACATACCTGTTGTAACAATAGCGAAGAAAATTAGTGATACCAAAGCCTCACAACCGTAGAGTATCATCCACTTGCCAAAGCCTGACATTCCCCTGTGGTAAATCAGGTGGAGAATGATGTGGGAAATTATTGTTCCGATTATAATTCCAATAGAGAATAATATAATGTATGAAACAGAACTAACCTCTCCACCTACATAAGGTATGCTTGAAATAGAAGCCAAAATCAATCCCATCAACAAGCCTGTGGTAACGCTTGTAAAAAACTTAATTGCAACACTTGGGAATACGAATGCAAAACCGCTTTGTGCAGACTCGGACTTCCTCTTTTTCACAAGGAAATATGTTGCTACTACAAGACCGGCAGTAAATACAATCCACCATACATAATAGAATACAGAAACAGTAGTACCGGTACTTATTGTGGAAGAAGATATCAAAGCGTTTAGTACATTTTCGATTAACCCTGAACCGTATGCACATATGGGTGCAATAAAGGGTGACAACAGAGAAAGCACAACAGGAGAAACAGGGAATTCTCCAAAATTAGAAAAGCCAGACATACCCGGTAGCACCATTTGCGGATAAAGTGTCAGCACCAACACACAGACAGGATAAACACCGCTGATTAAAATGTATGTCACGATTGAATGTCCCACAGTTCCACAGCAAACAGCAATAAAGGCAATAAAAGCAATGTTGCCTAAAATACCCACAGTACCGCATAAAAATGCACTAACTGCATCTTCAAAACCTCTGAACAGAACAACACCGTTGCCGATAAGGCAGACAATTATAAGGGGAACAATGGTAGAGGCAACAACAGCCACCATCCTGCCAAAGAACTGTGTTCTCCTTGAAACAGGCATACTGCCGTAAAAATCCATACTCCTCTTGTTGTGGAGGTAAGAGAATGCAATAAAGGATATTACAGTTGCAAAAATCATAGCCAAATATACACATTCAAAAACATATATATTTGCATTGTCTGCCAATTTCCCACCAAAATCACTTACAACATTTTTCATAAAATGAAGTTGCAAATAATTAATGCCCTCGCTGATAGGATATACATAAACAAGCAATGCCCAATAGGCTATTGAAAAGGGCAAAAATCTCCTTAGGCTGTCACTGAATACACTTTTAAAAGCGTTAGAACACTTCATATCCTGCACCTCCCATTTCGTTAATAAACATTTCTTCCAGCGTCAAAGGCAGCATCTCAACAAAAGCCGGATTCAACTCCATAAGGCTGTTCCTGATGCTGTCCTCGTCACCTGAAATAAGCAATGTAAAATATCTTCCGTTTTGATTAATATTCCTTGCTCTGACCTTTGCGAAAATATCAGGTGTTACATCGTTGTTAAATGCAATCTGCACCTTAAAGGATTTGCTCTTCATCTCCTCAATCTTTGTATTGCTTACAATATTTCCGTTGTGGAGCAAAATCATAGTGTCGCAAATATCCTCAAATTCCCTAAGGTTGTGTGATGCAATAACCGTAGTCATATTGTTGTCGGTTACATTCTGAACAATGAGTTTTTTAAGGGTTTGCCTGATAACAGGGTCAAGTCCGTCAAAAATTTCGTCAAGGAAAAGGTACTTTGGCTTTGTAGAAAATGCAAGCAAAAGTGCCGCCTGCCTTTGCATACCCTTACTCATATTGATAATTTTTGCATTGTGATTGATTGGAAAATATGCTGACAACTGCCTAAAATATTCCTCATCCCAGTTGGGATATATGCCTGATAGATATTTTGCCAATCTGCTCACAGTTGCATTGTTAGAAAAGAAAGGATAGTCGGAAATGTAGTAGCAGTTTCCCCTGACCTCCATATTTTCAAAATTATTTTTTCCGTCTATCAGCACCCTACCACCATCAGGCTCATACACACCGCTTAACATTCTAATCAAAGTGCTTTTTCCGCTTCCGTTAGAGCCTGCAAGACCGCAGATTGCCCCATTGGGGATTGACGCTGTAATGTTGTTTACAGCAATGTTTTTATCAAACTTTTTAGTTAAATTAACAAGGTCAATCACTTGCCTTCACCTCCGATATACACCTCATCTAAAATCTCTAAAATCTCTTCCCTCTTAACGCCAAAACCGTAGGCAGAAGTAAGGCTATCTTTAAGCTTTTTCTTAATTTCAATTTTCTCTGCCTCTCTGCTGTTAAACTTTTCGGAAATAAAACTGCCTCTGCCCACAGCGGAGTAGATATACCCGTCATTCTCCAGCATACTGTACGCCTTGGAAACTGTGTTTGGGTTTATTCCCAGTTCTCCTGCAAGGGTTCTCACAGGCGGTAGCTTGTCGTTGGGCTTTAATGCACCAAAGGACACAAGACGTATCACATTTTCGTAAAGCTGTTTATATACAGGCGTTGGTGACTGATAATTAATGCTA
>JAXESA010000239.1:0-2525 GCA_034116205.1 Ruminococcus sp.
CCATATTATTATAATCGCATTAAAGGCTCTATTCAGAGCATTAAAAACATATTTTAAAATGAAATTTTAAGAAATTTTAATAAGGAGAATTACTATGAGTGAACATCCTATTGAAAGCCTAATGGGCGTAACAATGCAAAAAATAAAGGAAATGGTGGATGTTAATACCATTATCGGCGACCCCATTACAACTCCTGACGGAACAGTAATTGTTCCTGTTTCTAAGGTAAGCTACGGTTTTGCCAGTGGTGGTTCTGACTTCCCATCAAAAAAGGACGGAAAGAACTGCTTTGGCGGTGGTTCCGGTGCAGGAATTACCATCAACCCTGTTGGCTTCCTCACAGTAACCAATGGTGAGGTTAAAATGATTGGCGTTGGAGAAACCGACGGAACTCTTGACAAGGCTATTGCTATGGTGCCGGATGTTTTTGACAAGCTAAGCGGTATCTTTAAAAAGGACAAAAAGGATAAGAAGAACAAAACGGACAAAACCCCTGTAATTACTGTTGACGACAGCGAGGCAGAGGAGTAATTGTCAATAAATCCCTGTGAATAAAGTTTTTTTCATATCATAACCTTTTATGAGGTGATTTTATGAAAAAAATTATAGCGGTGATTTTTTGCTGTGTTTTTCTATTTACAATATCGGTAACCCACGCCTTTTCATTAGAAGTTTCAACTTCAGCTGGAGCATCTGTACTGCTGTGTGCAAACAATGGTAAGGTGCTTTACAGTCACAATATGAACACAAGGATGAAGATGGCGTCAACCACAAAGATTATGACTGCTCTTTTGACTTTAGAAAATGCTGAAAAGGACAACAGAGTTGTCACTTTTAAAGAGTCTATGATTGAAAAGGGTAGTTCAATGTATCTTAAGGTGGGGGAAAAGCTTCGCCTGGAAGATTTGTGTGTGGGTATGCTGTTGCCCTCCGGAAACGACGCCGCCACCTGTGCCGCAGTTTCTATTGCCGGAAGTAAAGAAAAGTTTGCTGAAAAGATGAACAAAAGGGCAAAAGAAATTGGTATGAAGAATACCAATTTTGTTACACCCTCGGGACTTGATGACGATAACCATTATAGCACAGCCTATGATATGGCTTTGCTGATGAAAGAGTGCCTTAAGAACAAAAAGTTTTGTGAAATCAGCGGTAGCGTTTCCAAAACCGTCAGCTTTGTAAGTCCACAGGACAAAGCTGTTACATATCAAAATCACAACAGACTTCTTTCCTCCTACGATTATTGCATAAGCGGAAAAACAGGCTATACCGAAAGTGCCGGCAGATGCCTTGTTACAGCATCTCGCAAAAACGGCGTCACCCTTATTGCAGTAACACTAAACGACCGCAACGACTGGGAGGACCACACTTCTCTTTACGATTATGGCTTTAGTGAGGTGCAGAGCAAAACATTTTATGCTAAAACCATAACACAAAGTGTTGTCGGAGGGAAAAGTGATAGCGTAAAGCTGAAAATAGAGGAAAAAACCTTTGTTACAAACAAGAAAAATGATAGAATCACAACGAAAATATTAATTGACCCATTTGCATATGCCCCTATAAGCAAAGGGGATAGGGCAGGACTTGTGCTTTATTGCGAAAACGGTAGAGTAATTGACAAATCCATCCTGAAATATGGGGATGATGTAGAATACAAAACAACCCAAAGGGGTTTTTGGGAATTTATAAAAGGAATATTTTAATGGCTAAAAAAGAATTTGTAAGACTGCAAAAAATGATGGCAGACTGCGGTGTGGCATCCCGAAGAAAATCAGAGGATTTAATAAGACAGGGAAGTGTTAAGGTAAACGGCAGAGTTGCCCAAATCGGCGACAAGGTTGACCCTGTTAACGACAAGGTTTTCGTCAAGGGACAGCGTATAAAAGGCACAGCAATGCCGAAAAAAAGGTATATTATGCTCCACAAGCCCCGTGGATATGTTACAACAATGAGTGACGAAATGGGCAGAAAGTGTGTTGCAGAGCTGATTTCCGATATTGACGAGAGGATTTACCCTGTCGGCAGACTTGATAGGGACAGCGAGGGACTTCTACTGATGACAAATGACGGAGAGTTTGCAAACACCGTTACCCACCCAAAAAAGGACATTTATAAGGTGTACCGTGTAACAGTTCGTCCAAAGATTACAGATGAGCAGATTACACAGATGATGATGGGAATGACCATTGACGGTTACAAAACAAAGCCCTGTGAGGTGCGAGTAATCACCCGTCAGGAGGGCAGAGTAGTGCTGGAAATTTTGCTCCACGAGGGCAGAAACCGTCAAATCAGAAAAATGTGCGAACAGCTTGGACTTGAGGTTGCAAGGCTTAAGAGGACTGCAATCGGCACAGTAAAACTGGGTATGCTGAAAACAGGTGACTGGCGTGACCTAACCCAAAAGGAAATCGACAAGCTGGTGGCAAACCCCAATCCGTCTTCTCATATTGTGTAAAGGACTAAAGACCGGCCTCCCTCAGATGAGGGAGGGGGACCGCTTGCGGTGGAAGGAGGGAAAAAGTGTTCT
>JAXESA010000240.1:0-2577 GCA_034116205.1 Ruminococcus sp.
AGTTGTTTCATAACCCTTTTTTGCGCAATCCTCAATCATCTCCACAGCAGCAGGGATTGTATTGATATATGTTGCAATTCTTATCATATCAATAGGGCTGTCCTTCTTAGGGAGAATATCCTTTTCAAAGTCTGTTCTTCCAACATCGGCCATTACTGCAATTTTCAGATTTGTCTTGTTGTCGCCAACAATTTTTCTGATATCCTCATCCTTGCAGAACTTCCATTTGCCAAAGTCTTTTTCATCAAATATTTCTCTTGATGCCTTATAGCCAAATTCCATATAGTCAACTCCGGCTTTTACATTTGCGTTGTACAAATCCTTAACAAAGCTGTCGTCAAACCTGAAATCGTTGCAAAGTCCTCCGTCACGGATTGTAGCGTCTACAACCCTAATATCCTTTCTTACCGAAAGCAAATCTCCCTTTTGAGCCATCTCAATTCCTCCATATCATTGATTTTGCGACAAAAGCAATCACAAAGTTTCTAAATGTTATAATAAACTTATTCTATAATACAATATAAAGGAATTAAAAACAAGTGGTATATTCAACATATTTGCAAATAACTTTTATATAAATTGGATAAAACCCTTGACAATCATTAGCAATGTAAATATAATGGTAATGACAAGGGAAACACTGATTAAATCATTTGCACATATTGTGCAGTCAGATTTTTTGTCGGTATGTTCAAAAAAACGCAGGAATACTGACGTATTGCGAGGATTTTTTGGGCATACCGGCGGAAAATATACGCACAAGATGTGTGAAGTGATTTATTCAGTGTTTCCCAAGAAATAGCCCTTAAAAACTGAGAAGGGAACAAGATATAAGCACCTGTGCCAAGAGAGCTGTTGTTTGGTGGAAAACAGACGCAGAACTTATATGTATAGCTCATCCCGGAGTTTTGCGGCTTATAAGGCCGTGACGGTTGACACCGTTATTTGTCAGGACTTTGTTGGAAGTCTGTAAGGAGCATGTGGTGACATATGCTTGAACTTGGGTGGTACCACGGATATTTATTCGTCCCTACATTTAGGGGCGATTTTTTTGTGTAAGTAATTAGGAAAAAGCTAAATAAAACAAGGAGGTTTTATTATGAAGCCGGGCTACAAAAAGTATATTCCCTTTAAACAGATAGATTTGCCGGACAGGGAATGGCCAACTAAAGTTATTGAAAAAGCACCTATCTGGTGCAGTGTTGATTTAAGAGATGGAAATCAGGCTCTTATCGACCCTATGAATCTTGAAGAAAAGCTGGAATTTTTCCACGCACTTTGCGATATGGGCTTTAAGGAAATCGAAATCGGTTTTCCCTCTGCCTCGGAAACAGAATACGAAATCTGTCGTGAGCTTATTGAGGGCAACCACATTCCTGACGATGTAACTATTCAGGTTCTTGTTCAGGCAAGAGAACACCTTATTAAAAAGACCTTTGAGGCTATTAAGGGTGCAAAGAATGTTATAGTTCACTTCTACAATTCCACATCAACCTTGCAGAGAAAGGTTGTATTCAAAAAGGATATGGAGGGAATTATTGACATTGCTGTTGAGGGTGCAAAGCTGATACGAAATCTCACCGAAAATTATGACGGTGACACAAATATAAGATATGAGTACAGTCCCGAAAGCTTTAGCGGTACAGAGATGGATAACGCAGTGGAAATCTGCGAAAAGGTTATGGATGCACTTGGCTCCACACCTGAAAATCCTGTTATCCTTAACCTGCCAAATACTGTTGAAATGTGAACAGCGAACACATATGCCGACCAGGTTGAATACTTTATCAAGCATTTGAAAAACAGAGAAAGTGCAATTATCAGTATTCACCCCCACAACGACAGAGGTACAGGTGTAGCTGCCACAGAGCTTGCCCTCCTTGCAGGTGCAGACAGAGTTGAGGGTACACTCTTTGGCAATGGTGAAAGAACAGGTAACCTTGACATTGTTACAGTGGGACTTAATATGTTTACACAGGGCATTGACCCTTGCCTTGACTTTAGCAATCTTCCCAAATACAAGGAAATTTACGAAAGATGCACCAATATGAAGATAAGCGAAAGACAGCCATATATCGGCGAGCTTGTTTTCACAGCATTTTCAGGAAGTCATCAGGACGCCATTAACAAGGGTATGAAATATATCAAGGAAACCAATGACGACTACTGGGAGGTTCCATATATTCCTATTGACCCTGCCGATGTAGGCAGACAGTATGAGCCTATTATCCGCATCAATTCCCAAAGCGGAAAGGGCGGTGCCGCATATGTGATGGAGCACAACTTCGGATATGAAATGCCAAAGAAAATGCACCCCGAGTTTGGTGCATTGGTACAGAAAAAGTGTGACGAGCTAGGCAGAGAGCTTGTTCCAAAGGAATTGTTTGATGTATTCACACAGAACTACATTGAACATCCTAAAAAGTACGAAATCACAAACAGCAGAATTTTTGAAGAAAGTGAAAACGGAAAGGATTATGTTCACTTCAAAGGCAAGATTTCCATTGACGGTAGTGATGTAAGAAGCACCACCGGTGTGGGCAACGGTCCTATTGACGCTTTCTTTAACGCTATGAA
>JAXESA010000241.1:0-4610 GCA_034116205.1 Ruminococcus sp.
TAAAGCAGATTTCTGAATCATACAGGAAAATCAGAAACACAGCCCGTTTTATCCTTGGTAATGTTTCCGACTTCAATCCTGACACCGATTCAGTTTCTCTTGATGAACTATATCCAATGGATAAGTGGGCGCTTGTTAAGCTTAACGAGCTTATTACAAAGGTTGCCGGTGCTTACGAAAAGTACGAATTCCATCAGGTATATCATTCAGTGAGAAACTTCTGTGTAATCGATATGTCAAACTTCTACCTTGATGTATTAAAGGACAGACTTTACACAGAAAAGCAGGACAGCAAGTCAAGAAGAGCTGCTCAAACAGCTATCTACATCATTCTTGACGCATTAACAAGGATGATTAGCCCGATTTTGGCTTACACCTCCGAAGAAATTTGGAAGTACATCCCTCACAAGGCAACTCACGACAGCGAATCTATCCTCTTTAACGATATGCCTAAGACTGTTGATGTTAAGGTAACTGATGACTTTATGCTCACTTGGGAGAAGATTCATAACCTTAGAGATGATGTTAAGAAGGCTCTTGAAGAAGCAGTTAAGGCTAAAAAAATCAAGAAGTCTTTGGACGCTAAGGTTATCCTCAACTGTGTCGGTGAATATTTTGATTTTGCAAAATCAGTTGAGAATGAGTTAAAGAGTGCATTTATCGTTTCTGAAGTAGTGGTTAAGGATGCAGGTACTACTGACGCATCTTCACTCTCTATTGATATTGAACTTGCACAGGGCGAAAAATGTGAAAGATGTTGGGAACATTCTACAACTGTTGGACAAGACAGTGAACATCCTACACTTTGTGCAAGGTGCGTAAATGTACTAAAATAATTTTAATACGGTGCACAGCAGTGTGCACCGTTTTTTATGAGGTGATGAATTGGTTGGTATATCTCTTGCCATTGCGGCTTTGATTGTATTTATTGATCAATTAATTAAATACTTTGTAGCTTTGTATCTGCCACAAGCGGGTACGGTTACAGCAGTACCCTATATTTTAGACTTAACATATGTAGAAAACAGGGGAGTTGCATTTGGTATGTTTAAGGATATGAGGTGGATTTTTGTAGTGTTTACCGCCATAATTATCCTTGTGCTTTTGTATATTATTATTTTTAAAGGTATAAAGTCTAAGCTTTTCCTTGTTTCCTCAGCACTTATTATCGGCGGAGGTATAGGAAACCTTATTGACAGGATTTTTTACGGATATGTAATTGACTATCTTCAGCTTTCTTTTTTCAGCCCTGTTTGTAATTTTGCCGATTATGCAATAACTGTGGGTACAATTTTGCTTGTAATATATCTCCTGTTTTTCTCCGATTCCTCAAAGACAAAGCCACAAAAGGAGAATAATAATGACTGAACACAGCTTTGTGGCTTTAAAAGAGGATGAAGGGGAGAGAATTGATAAATTTCTTTCAAAGAATATTTCTGACATTTCCCGCTCTGCTATTGCTAATCTAATAGAGAAAGAAAGCCTAAGTGTAAACGGTGCTACTCAAAACAAAAAATACAAGGTTAAATCTGGTGACAATATTAATTTTGTAATTCCCGATCCTGTGGAATACTCAGTTGAGGCGGAGAATATTCCACTGGATATTGTTTATGAAGATGACGATTTATTAGTTGTCAACAAGCCAAAGGGAATGGTGGTGCATCCGGCACCGGGCAACTATTCGGGAACACTAGTAAATGCCCTCCTATATCACTGTAAGGACAGTCTTTCCGGTATAAACGGAGTGCTTAGACCGGGAATTGTCCATAGAATAGACAAAAATACAAGTGGACTCTTAATTGTAGCTAAGAATGACTTTTCCCACAATGCCCTTGCCCTGCAAATTAAGGAACACAGCTTTAAAAGAGAATATCAGGCTGTGGTATATGGGAATATTACAGAAAAGGGAACTGTGGATGCGCCTATAGGTAGAAGTAAAAAGGACCGTAAAAAGATGTGTGTAACCTATGAGAATTCAAAGAATGCAGTCACTCATTATGAGGTTATTGAAAATTTTGGCAACTTCACACACATTAAATGTATTCTCGAAACAGGAAGAACACATCAAATAAGAGTTCATATGGCGTCTATTGGCCATTCTGTTGCCGGGGACGATGTTTACGGACCTAAAAAGGTGATAACAAAGCTAAACGGTCAATGCCTCCACGCAAAGGTTATTGGCTTTGTTCACCCTCGTAGTGGTGAATATTTGGAGTTTAATTCA
Source organism: Ruminococcus sp. (assembly GCA_034116205.1). GTDB lineage: Bacteria > Bacillota > Clostridia > Oscillospirales > Acutalibacteraceae > Ruminococcoides. The sequence goes on from JAXESA010000241.1 coordinate 2,225, forward strand.
GAACTTCCGGAATATTTCAAGAAATTTCTCATAGAATTGCAAAAAAACAATTAAATTATTATTCATAACAGGAAAAAACTCTTGCATTTGAGTTAATATTGTGTTATTATATATAAGCGTTTGGAATCTGTCAGGAAACTGATAGGGGTCAAATTAAGGTCTATGACCGAAAGTTTGAAGCTGACATTCCTCTGCCTTGTTGTGTACGAATGTCTGAATTATTAGGAGGAAAATAAATGGACGCACTTAAACTTATTGCACAAACATCAATGAAGGAATCTTTCCCGGAGTTTAATGTTGGTGATACTGTTAAGGTATCAGTTAACATTCGTGAAGGCGAGAGAGAGCGTATCCAGATGTTTGAAGGTACTGTTATCGCAAAGAAGGGAAGCGGAATTTCCGAAACATTCACAGTTAGAAGAGTTTCTTACGGTGTTGGTATCGAAAGAGTATTCCCGGTACATTCACCAAATGTGGTTGATGTTAAGGTTGTTAGATACGGTAAGGTACGCAGAAGTAAGCTTTATTACCTCAGAGATAGAGTGGGTAAGGCTGCTAAGGTAAAAGAACAAATCAAAAAGTAATTAAAGGGGACATTATGTCCCTTTTTTACTTTATTTTTACAGATGGACTAGAAATTTAATGGATAAAAATTATCGAAATAATAAATATATAATCAAAACAGGTTATACAGGCAACTGGGTTTTCGATTGGACAAAATCTATTGTTGCAATAATGTTTATAATGCTGTTTATTCTTACTTATTTCTTTAGGATTGTAAATGTTGACGGGGATTCTATGAAGAATACTCTCATCAATGACGAAAAGCTGATTGTAACAAGCTTTATGTACACTCCAACTGACGGTGATATAGTGGTGATAAGCCATGGACAGCACTTGGATGAGCCAATCATAAAGCGTGTTATTGCCACCGAGGGCGAAACCCTGAAAATTGACTTTGACAAGCAAAAGGTTTATGTTAATGACAAGCTGATTGACGAACCCTATGTTTCATCAGAAATTGTAAGGGGCGACTCTGTCATTCCGGAAATTATTCCTGAGGGGAAAATTTTTGTAATGGGTGATAACAGGGCTATTTCCAACGACAGCCGATATAATCAGGTTGGTCTTATTGATGTTAAGGATGTTATAGGAAAGGCTCAGTTCAGAATTTTGCCTGTTGACAAAATAGGTTATTTATATTAGTATCACAGATTCCTGTGCAAGGCGGTGAATAATTTGACCGATAAAGAAAAAGAAAATTTAAAAATAGAAGATAACTCTGACGATGTGCAGACTGTCGATAAAGCTGTTGATGAAAAAGAAGCAAAGGATTATATCGTGGTGAATAATTCCCCTTCTGTGGGAATAGTGTATTATCTTGTTCGTTCGGTGATAATTGCAGTTGTTGTTATAATTATTTTACTTACTTTTTTCTTTAGAATTGTCAATGTTGATGGTCGTTCAATGATGAATACACTCCTTGATGGCGATAAGGTTATTGTCACAAACTTTATGTATGAGCCTCAAAACAACGATATTGTTGTAATAAGCCATGCCGAAGAATACGACAAGCCTATTATCAAGCGTGTTATAGCTACCGAGGGACAGACACTTAGAATTGACTTTGAAAATGAGAGAATTTATGTTGACGGTACATTACTGGATGAGCCATATGTAAGTTCTGAACTAAAAGAGGGTAACACAGAGATACCTGAGGTAATACCTGAGGGTAAGATCTTTGTAATGGGAGATAATCGCTTAGATTCCCTTGATAGCAGATATTCTGAAATCGGACTTATTGATGAAGATAACATTATAGGAAAGGCTCAATTTGTAGTTCTTCCAATTTCAAGAGTACAATATTTATACTAATAAAAACTCGCATCATATGATGCGAGTTTTCGTTTTTGGTATTAATCCTTTAAAAGTTCTTTGTATGCAAAGGATAATCGGTCATCAATATCCAGCTTATTGTGAAGATATACGCTTTGCACAAGTCCTACACCGAAGAACATAGACATTGCCGAGGTACCACCCTGTGAGAAGAAGGGAAGTGTAATTCCGATAACAGGCAAAAATCCAAGCACCATTCCAAGGTTAATCAGTGTTTGAGTTGAAAGCATACCAAACAAACCGTAACAGATACTTGCACCGGCAACATCATTTGTGTTTTGTGCCACTGTAATGATTTTCACCATCAAAAGTATAAGTATAAGTATTAAGAACAGACAACCAACAAATCCCAGTTCTTCACCGGCAACGGTAAAGATAAAGTCATTTTGCTGTTCGGGAACAATATTGTTTTGTACTCGTGTTCCTTCTCCAAGACCTGTACCGAATACACCTCCTGACGCAATAGAAACCTTGCCCTGATACTGTTGCC
>JAXESA010000242.1:0-6493 GCA_034116205.1 Ruminococcus sp.
GAATGACGTGTGGGGAAGTTCAAAATGATACAGCGGGATAGTTAGTAAGAGTTTACTTAAAACAAAGAAAAATGTCGGGAAATCTTTTGGATTACCCGACATTGATTTTATTTATTGAAAATTATCTTGTTTTGCTTTCAATCTTCATAATGATATTGGAGATGTACTTGCCAACAGTTTTCTTTTCGGAGTTTTCGCCATCGCTGAATTTTCTTGGTTTGAGGATAAAGTAAAGTCCATAGGAAGCGAAGAGGAGCATTATGATGAAGTATGTAAGAACATACTGGCTCTTTGCTTCAAACAGCAAATGGTAAAGGAATCCGCCAATAAGACCGGTAACAAGCATTATAGCTTCTGCACCGATTTTCTTTTTGATTAATGCTGCCATACCAACAGCAAATAGTATGAAAGAAATCATTTGGAAGAAGTCAAAATAATCGTAGAAGAACTTGCTCCAACCACCTGTGTATATGCTTTGCAGTAATGAGCCGTCCTCAACTTCCCCAAAGGTATGTGCCTTAACCTGGCTTACCCAAAGGCTTTCGTATGATGGCTCGTTCCACTGGGAAAGCACCTTTTTACTGAAGAAGTCCCTTGTGTATGCCGGGTCTGACTTGAACTTTGCTTTTCTAAGCTCCATATCATCTTTTGCTAGCTTGTTGGCCTCTTCGGTGTTGCAGTCGGCGGTGAGGTAAGTAGATTTACTCATATCGTTGTACCAACCGGGAGCCATACCGGATTCGTTTATTCCTGCGTCAAGATAAAGTGTCTGGCTTACACCGTCACCAAGCTTAACACCACTTCTTGATTCATAGCTGTAAATAATCAGATTGAATGAACCAAGGGCAATTACACAGACAAATGCAACGGAAATAAGGTGTAACCATTTTTTAGACCTTATTATGTAAATAATCAAGCCAATGCAAATAGCTAAGAGCCAAATCATATTGTTGTACTTTGCAATTACGGACAGTGCCATAAGCAGGGATGCCGGAATAAGCAGCAAATAGCTGTTTTTCTTTTCGCTTTGCATAAATCTAATAACGAAGTAGCATGTCCACATTGCACTTGCAATACCGATTAAGTTACCGTAAACAAATGGAGTAAAGAAGATAGCCTGAACGCATCCTGCAAGCATAAAGGTTGTGATGAATGTTACAGCCTTGCTTTTGAAAATCATCTTGCTGATTTTAATAATAGCCATATAGAGAGCAGTTAAAGCAAGAACATTTACAACCTGCATTATCATAGAAGAATCTGTGCCGAAAATTCTGTAAAAAATCTCACAGATAAATACATATCCAAGCTGGAAAGGATAAAGCTGATAGTAGCTTACATTGTTGTAAAAGTCGTTGTTGCTTGTAATGAATGAATTGTAGTTGCCCTGTGCAACCTCCATAGCAGTTTGAGTAACTGTGCCGGAGTCGGCTGCCGGTATGCTCTCAACCATAAATATCCAGATGAATCCCAGAGTTACGGTGTATATAGCCAAACCTGCCATAAGGATATTTTCGCTGATTTTTATAAATGCATTTGCGTACCGTCTAAGTCCAAAGATAATCAGAAAAAATGCTCCCAACAGGAAGATATTCATTGCCAAATCGTCTTTTTCAAAGAGAATGTGTTCTCCTGCAAAGTTGGCAGGGTCGATAACAGATGTCTGAAACACAGACATAATTGCCACATAACCAAAGAAGATAAAGGCGAGGATAGTTACACCGTAGGAGCATATCAGTTCCACCAGATTTCTCTTCTTAAGGTTAGGAGCAACAATTTTTTCTTTTGCAGTTTTTGCATTGCTTGTTTTGCCCATAATTTTTTAAATCCTTTTCTTTTATTTGCTTGCCAAACAGCCGAATATTCCATTATAGGTGTCTGGCATAAGTTATTTTAATTATATCTAAAATATAAAGTAAATTCAAGTGGATATTGAACATAGTTGATTTTTGTGATAAAATACACCGTAAATGACTTATTTGGAGAATTATTATGCTGAAAAAATACCTTGAAATAGGAAAAATTGTGGGAACTCACGGTATAAAAGGTGAGTGTCGTGTGGAGCTTTGGTGCGATAGTGGGGAGTTTTTCTCCTATTTTAAAACTTTGTACCTTGATGCTAACGGCGAAAAGAAAATTTCGGTAAAAAGCCGACCACACAAAAATATTGCTCTAATGAAGATTAAGGGAATAGAAAATATTGACGAGGCAATACCACTTGTTGGTTCTGTGCTGTATATGGACAGAAAGGATTGTCCGTTGCCGGATGATGTATATTTTGTTCAGGATATTATAGGATGTGAGGTACGAAACATAAATGACGGTACTGTTTATGGCAAGGTGAGTGATGTTCTCAGCACCGGTGCAAACGATGTATATGAGGTAAAGGGTGAGGACAACAAGCCTTTTTATATGCCTAAGATAGATGAAATTGTTAAAGAAGTTAATGTTAATGAGGAGTATATTCTCATTGAACCAATGAAAGGGCTTTTTGATGAGGATTGATTTGATAACTCTGTTCCCGGAAATGTGCGATGCTGTTCTTAACGAAAGTATAATCGGCAGGGCACAGAAAAAGGGTGTGCTTGAAATTGAAACGCACCAGCTAAGGGACTTTGCCTTTGATAAGCACAAAAGGGTTGATGATACACCTTACGGTGGGGGTATGGGTATGCTAATGAAGGCAGAACCTATTGCACTTTGCTTTGAGGATATATGCAAGCAGACAGGAACAAGACCACATTTTGTGTATATGTCACCACAGGGAAAAACTCTTACACAACAGCGTCTTAAGGAACTGGCAGAAAAGGAAAATATCTGTGTTCTTTGTGGTCACTACGAGGGTGTTGACCAGCGTGTTCTTGACAGCCTTGTGGATGAAGAAATTTCCATAGGGGATTATGTGCTGACAGGTGGCGAACTTCCTGCCCTTGTGTTTGTTGATGCACTTTCAAGGATGGCAAAGGGAGTGCTTTCTGACGACTTATGCTTTGAGGAAGAAAGCCACTACAACGGACTTTTGGAGTATCCTCAATACACAAAGCCACAGGAGTGGCGTGGTATGGAGGTGCCTGCTGTCCTCACAAGCGGACATCACGCAAATGTTGACAGGTGGAGGTATGAGCAGTCGTTGATTAACACTGCAAAAAAGCGTCCCGATATGCTGAAAAATAAAAAATTATCTCCGGAGGACCGGGAGTTTGTGCAGAATTACATAAACTCAGAGAAAGAGTAGATAATACAGGTGGATAGACTCTGAATACTTGTGCCGAAAGTACAAAAATTATACTAGTTATTCGTCGTATTGCACAAGAAAAAGTTTTTAATTTTCTTTGTGAATGTGTAGTGAAACGAATTTAAAAAATAAGGTTGATTTCACTATTTTGAGGGGGTATAATACTACTAACATTGATATTAAGGAACCAGTGTTTCTAATTGTCAAGTCTTTAGATTGTACAGGAGAGGGATTCAGAAATGTATGTAAAGGAAGTTTTAGTTCAAAATAAGGCAGGACTTAGAGGAAGACCGGCAACATTTTTTATTCAGAAGGCTAACGAATACAAGTCAACTATTTGGGTTGAAAAGGACGAAAGAAAAGTAAGTGGCAAGAGCCTTCTTGGTGTTCTGTCCCTGGGTGTTGTAGGTGGCACAACAATCAAGATTATTGCTGACGGCGCAGATGAAAAGGATGCAACAGAGGGTATTGTTGCACTTGTAGAGTCCGGTTTCACAGGACTTTAATTATTCCGTTTATTCCGGGTGGTTGTTTAACCACCCTTATTTTTTTGCAGAAAGGGTGATATTGTGGACAAAATTAAGGAGCTTAGGAAAAAGTCAATGGCACTCCCAAAACTCCCGGGAGTATATATTATGAGGGACAAGGACCGCAATATCATTTATATAGGAAAGGCAAAGGCCCTAAAAAACAGGGTCAGCCAGTATTTTGGCTCCCAGAACAACCATATGGAAAAGGTTCGCCGTATGGTTAGTAATGTTGACGACTTTGACTATATAATTACCGACAGCGAATTTGAGGCCCTTATTTTGGAGTGTTCCCTTATTAAGCAAAATACACCAAAGTACAACATTCTTCTAAAGGATGACAAGGGTTACAGCTATATAAAGGTGACAGGGGATAAGTGGAAGAAAATTTCCTATGCATTACAACAGGACGACACCACAGCCACATATATCGGCCCATACAAAAGCTCATACTATGTAAAAAGTGCTGTGGAGGAGGCAAACAGAATTTTTATGCTCCCCACTTGTAACAGGCAGTTTCCACGGGATATTCGCAAAGCAAGACCTTGCCTGAACTACCACATTAAGCAATGCTGTGCCCCTTGCACAGGAAGAGTGAGCCTTAGTGACTACAATGAGCGTGTGGACTCTGCATTAAGATTTTTAAGAGGTGGATCTGCATCTGCTATAACAGAAATGACAAAAGAAATGAACGAGGCGGCTGAAAAGCTGGACTTTGAAAAAGCGGCAAAAATCCGTGACAGAATTTCTGCTGTCAAGAAGATGAACGACAAGCAAAAGGTTGTTGACATCAAGGTAGATGAACAGGATGTAATTGCATATATTACAGACGGTGATAAGGGCACATTTGAGGTGTTCCGTTTTAAGGACGGAAGACTTTTTGACAGGGAACACTTTATGGTGGATAACGACAACGACAGTACAGAAATGATGTCCGAATTTATCACAAGGTATTACACTTTGAGGGATGATGTTCCAAAGCAGATTACCCTTGACAGAGAGGTTACGGACTTTGAACTTTTAGAGGAGTGGCTCAGCAAAAAGCGAGGAGCAAGGGTTCACATAGTTGTTCCCCAAAGGGGTGACCAAAAACAGCTTGTGGATATGTGCCGAAAAAATGCAACAGAACGCCTTGCACAAACAAAGGGCAGTACCACCGGTGAATATTCTGTTCTTGAGGAACTTCGTGAGGCTTTGGGACTTGAAAAGATTCCGGAGTATATTGAGGCGTACGACAACAGTAACCTTAGTGGAACAGAAAATGTGTGCGGAATGGTTGTGTGTGAAAAGGGTAAGATGAATAAAAGTGCCTACAAAAAATTTAAAATCAAAGGTTTTGACGGACAGGACGACTACGCATCTATGGCGGAGGTTATTGACCGAAGGCTTACAGAATACGAAATAGCTGAGGAAGAATCAGGCTTTGGCAGAAAGCCGGACTTAATCCTCCTTGACGGAGGAAAGGGTCAGGTGAGTGCAGTTCTCCCTGTTTTGGAAAAGCACAATTCAGATATTCCTGTTTTCGGTATGGTGAAGGACGACCATCACCGCACAAGGGCAATAGTGTCTAGAGACGGGGAAATTGCCATAAGCAGAAAGAGAAATCTCTTTACTTTTGTCAGTAAACTTCAGGACGAGGTTCACCGCTTTGCCATCGGATACCAAAGGCAAAGGCGGAATATGAACACATTTAAAAGCTCACTTACAGATATTCCAACTGTAGGTACTGAACGGGCAAAGGCACTGTTAAAGCATTTTAGAACAATTAAAAACATAAGTCAGGCGGATTATGACGAGCTGTTAAACGCTCCTAAAATGAACAAAACCTCTGCCGACCAGGTGTACAGATATTTTCATAAAAATGAAGATGAGTAATTGTGTTTTTATTTGGGGTATGATAGAATTATAACAATACCTAATTTAGAAACTATTTTGTATATTAGTATGGTGATATAAATGAGAGTAATAACAGGTTCAGCAAGGGGAAAAAGACTAAGAACCCTTGAGGGCAACGATGTACGCCCCACAACCGATAGAGTAAAAGAGGCTGTTTTTTCTGTTTTGCAGTTCAGAATAGAGGGAAGAAGATTCCTTGATTTGTTCGCAGGAAGTGGACAGATGGGTATTGAGGCAATTTCCAGAGGAGCAAAGGAGGCTGTCTTTGTTGACAGCAGTAAAAAAGCCCTAAAGGTTATAGGCGAGAATATTGCAAACTGTGGCTTTGAAGAAAAATCCAAGGTGATTAACGGTTCTGCAAAGGGTTTTCTCACTATGAACAAAGAAAAATTTGACATTGCCTTTTTAGACCCCCCTTACCGACAGGGAATTCTGGAGGAAATTCTTCCTTTGGTGTGTAAAAATATGAAAGAAACCGGCATAATTCTTTGTGAACATCCCATTGATGAAAAAATTGTTGAAAAATGTTGCAATTTTAGCCTTGACAGAGAATATCGCTATGGTAAAATAAAGGTAAGCAGTTTTTGTTACGAGGAAAAGATTGAGTAATAAATCAAGGAGAACCAAGATGGAGAAAATTGCGATTTGCCCCGGAAGCTTTGACCCTGTTACATTAGGGCACATTGACATTATCCGGAGAGCATCCAAAATGTTTGATAAGGTGATTGTTGCGGTGCTTGTTAACCCCAGCAAACAGCCCAGTTTCTCCATTCAGGAGCGAATTGACTTTTTAAATGAAGCAACCAAGGGTATTGATAACCTTGAGATTGTTTCCTTT
>JAXESA010000243.1:0-2095 GCA_034116205.1 Ruminococcus sp.
CCTTACGGAGGGTGAGCAGATTGTCACAACCCACAACTTTACGGTTGAAGTTCAAGAGTCTGTGGTAAACGGAAGTACAGAAATTGCAGAGAACACAGACCTTGCAAAGCTACAAAGGGTTATCTTCCTTGTGGGTGAGCTTTCCAAGGTGGAGGACCTTGATGATCTGATGCAGAGCAAGGAGGACAACGATAACAAGCTGACAACGGGAAGTCCAAGCGTTTCGGAGGTGTGGTACCCAAGCCTTGCTTACCTACGCAAGTACAACTACACAAAACTCGAAGCCGACACCCTATTAAGCGGTAAGGCTGAAAAGAGTGCGGTAGATAACAACACATTTGATTTATCAATGCTGATGTCGTCACTTAAAAGGACTGTAACAGGAACAAACATTGTTAATCTCACAAACACAGCCGAGAACGGCATTTTAAAGGTTATTTCAGACGGTGAAGCTACTGTTAAGAACAAAAATATGTTTGAGGATATTTTGATTGACGGAATAAATTTCACAAATTGTAATGTAAGCTATGATAACGGTACATATGAGGTCGAATATACAGGCAATGGAACAAACACATTTTTCTTTGGAAGTAGTTTAAACAACGGTAGTCTGTACGATACAAAGAGAGGTAAAAAGCTGAAATATAACAAGAATATGAGTATCAGAATTAACTGTGACAAGTTAACAAGGGCAGGCTGTTATATCACATATTACAATGCCGATAGTGTTTCATTGGGTGCAATAAATCACAGCACAAACCAAGCGTTTAAAATTGATGATGTAAAGGGTGCAAAGTATTTCACAATGAGAATCGGCTTTGACTGGAATGGCGGTTCATTTGCATCAGGCGATATTTTTCACTTTAGCGTACAGATTGAGTACGGCGACACGGTGTCGGACTTTGTTGTACCACGCTCGAACACAGACAACACCGCATATGAGGGTGTTACAAATGTTGTAGGTGAGGGCGATATAACAGTTGAGTATGTGCCTGATTTTGCGAGAATTTGTGAGAGCTTATAAGCAAGTAATACATTGAGAATGTAAGCTATTTTTCCCATCAGGATAATTCTTTAGAAAATTGAAAACCACCCTATGGTTGCAGTCCACGGGTGGTTTTCTTATCTACAAGGGGAAAGGAGAAAGCTAAATTAATTTTACTGTGAGGGTGTTTAGTCCCTCTTTGTGAGAATAGGTCACTTCTTTTGCGGTGTTCTTCACCAGGTAAATACCCATACCGCCTATTTTTCTGTCCTTAGCCGAAAGCGTCACATCAGGCTCTTCTGCGTCAAGTGGGTTATAGGGTGTTCCGTTGTCCTGAAAATTCAGGATAAGTGTATTCTCGTCCTTATTAAGACTGATTTTTGAGAGGGTAGCCTTGCTGTAATTTACTATGTTTGAGTAAATTTCATCTACAACAATTTTTGCCTTGTTGTCAGTTTTTTTATTAATGTCAAGCTCACTTAACCTGTTATCTACAAATTGATAAACAGTGTCAAGGGAATTTCTACTTGGAATTAGTGTAATACTGTCCTCATTTTTAAGATAGTTTATCCTCAGGGCAAGCATTGTGATGTCGTCAAACTGGGGGTTATCACCCTGAAAAATGTCAACATCATTTTTGATTGCCTCACAAAGCTTTTCCACAGATAAATCCCTGTGGCGGTTCAGGCTGTCAAGGAGTCTGTCTGCACCAAAAAGCTGATTTTCTCTGCTTGTAGCCTCTGTCACTCCGTCTGTGTAAAGGAAAATACGGTCGTTGGGATTAAGCTGTAATTCAAAGGAACGGTAGGGAATATTCTCCATTCCTGCAAGGATGAAGTTTGGCTTTGAATTAAGGTACTGATATTTTCCGTCACCGTGACACACCACAGGAGGATTGTGACCTGCATTTGCATATTTTAAAAGTCCTGTTTCAAGGTCAAGAATACCAAGCCAACAGGTGAGGAACATACCTGCCTCGTTATTTTCGCAAAGCCTGTTGTTTGCCTGTTCCAGTACCCGATTAACCTCAAGACCGCTTTCCACCAGTCCTTTAATCTGTGTTTTTGCGGTCATCATAAACATAGCCGCCGGTATTCCCTTGCCTGAAAC
>JAXESA010000244.1:0-3759 GCA_034116205.1 Ruminococcus sp.
TTGTGGAAGTCCTTACCGCTGTAAGAGGCACCCTTGTAGCTGTAATAAAGCGCCATCTTCTCCCACAAATCGTCACTCCACTCGTCAGTATTAATGTCAATAAGTGTTCCGTATAAATCAAAAATATAGTTTTTAAACATAATATCACCCAACTAAACCTTAACATATCGGATATATCTTTGCAACATTTATTCTTATGTGATATACTTAAAAAAATACTACAAGGCGGTTATTATTATGAGAAAAAAAGAAAGAGCTTTACTGGCTATCGAGGCTTTAAAAAAGGAATTTCCCGACGCAATATGCTCCCTTACATACAGTGACCCGTTACAGCTACTTGTGGCAACAAGACTTGCCGCCCAATGCACCGACGCACGAGTGAATATGGTAACCCCCGACCTGTTCGCAAAATACCAAAATGCACAGGACTTTGCAAATGCTGATGTAAAGGATGTTGAAGAATTAATAAAATCCTGCGGACTTTACAAAACCAAAGCAAAATCCCTTGTGGATATGGGCAAGGCTTTAACGGAAAATTACGGCGGTGTTGTGCCCGATACAATAGAGGAGCTTATTAAACTCCCCGGAATCGGCAGAAAAACAGCTAACCTAATTGTAGGGGATATTTTCGGCAAGCCTGCCGTAGTGGTTGACACCCACTGTATAAGAATTACCAAAAGACTTGGACTACATCAGGAAAAAGACCAGAAAAAGATTGAGTTTATCCTTAGGGATTTGCTTCCGCCTGAGGAAAGCAACGACTTTTGCCACAGACTTGTCCTCCACGGAAGAAAAACCTGTGACGCACGAAAGCCAAAGTGCGAAAACTGCTGTATGAAGGACTTTTGCAAGAAAAATATATAGTCAAAAAAACACTACTAAGAACAAAATGTATCCCGAGTAACTCTTATGAATTACTCGGGTGTTTTTGCGTGAAGTTATTTATTTATCGCTGTGACCGAAAAACCACAGCTTATTGTTATAGGCAAACATCACTATTGCCATTGCAACAATTATCACATAACCCACAACGGAAAGTAAATCCGGCACATCTCCAAAGACGAAGAATCCAAGACCTGCCGCAAAGATAATCTGGCTGTAATCGTAAACAGAAACCTCTTTTGCAGGGGAATAGGTGTATGCCGCTGTAATGGCGAACTGTCCACCGGCGGCAGACACACCTGCCATTAGTAGTGCAAAAAGCTGAAAAGGAGTAAACATCTTAAAATTCATAATCATAAGTGGCAACAGCACAACAGCGCTGAATCCCGAGAAAAACAGAACAATAAAACTGCCCTTTTCCCCTCTTATGCCAAGGTACCTAACCATTGTATAGGCAAGTCCTGCGCACATACCTCCTATAAATCCAAGGAGTGAGGGCAGCCACTCTGCGTTGGAAAAATCAGGCTTAATAACAAACACAGCACCGATAAATGCTCCCACAACAATCAGTCCCTGTGGCAGAGTTAACTTTTCCTTTAGTATAATAAAGGAAAACAGTATTACAAAAAAGGGCGACATTTTATTTAGGATTGATGCGTCACTAAGCACCAAGTGGTCAATGGCATAAAAGTTGCAGATAATTCCCAGCACCCCAAAACCGGATCTCAACAGCAATGCAGGTAGATTCTTCGGATTAAAATGAAAATCCTTTTTATCCTTAATCATCATAAACAAAGCCACAAAAAACGCCACAAAGTTCCTGAAAAAAGCCTTTTCAAAGGTAGGCAAATCCCCCGACAGCTTAACAAACATATTCATAAGAGCAAAGCAAAAGGCTGATATTATTATATATACTATGCCCCTGTACTTTTTATCAATCATTTTTACACTTCTTTTCTCATTCTCATTTTCTTCTCACAATAATTATAGCACACTGAAAATAAGTGTCAAATAAACACATTAAAAATAAATCTTGACATTTTCAAAATTAGGGAATATAATCTTAACAAATAAATATTATGTCACAAACCGTTGACCGAGAGTGAGTAGGCTTTACGGATGTTTTCAGAGAGTTGCCGTTTGGTGGAAGGTAACAGCGGAAGTTTTGCTGAATGGGCTCGGGAGGGCAGGCTGAAATTACAGTAGGTACTGACGGAAACCTCTACCGTTATCTTGAGGAGTATGTGTTAGCATATGTTTAAGTGGGTATTTTATACCAATTTGGGTGGCACCGCAGAAGTTACAGGCTTTTGTCCCTTTTATAGTGGACAAAGGCCTTTTTTATATCCAATTTCAAATTATTCAAAATAAATCAAAGGAGGAAAAAGATGTACACACCGGGCTATGACGAAATAAATCGTTACAAAGACTATGATGTTATCCCTGTTTCAAGGGAAATTTATGCCGACATCATCACACCAATTACACTACTTCGCAAAATCGCAGACAAATACAAGAACTTTTACTTGCTGGAAAGCATTGAGGGCGGTGAAAAGTGGGCAAGGTACAGCTTTTTCGGCTTTGACCCAAAGGCAAGGCTGTACTGCAAGGACGGTACCGTCACAATAGAGGGTGAGGGTGCTAATGTAATCAAAACAGAAAAGCCTCTCCATGTGCTTAGGGCATATATCAGCCACTACAAAACACCAACATTTAAGAACAACCCACCCTTTACAGGAGGTCTTGTAGGCTACTACGGTTACTCTATGATTGGCTATGCAGAGCCTACACTAAAATTAAAGTCCGGTGAATTTAACGACTTTGATGTTATGCTTTGCGACAAAATAATCGCCTACGACCATCTTAAGCAAAAGATAACTGTAATTGTAAATATGAAAACTACTGATATGAAAGCTCAGTACGAAAAGGCTGTCAGGGATATTGAGGAAATCGTGGATATGATTAACGACCCAACTCCCCCATCAAAGCTCAGTTCGTATGAAAATGTTTCATTTCAGTCCAATTTTTCAGAGGAAGAATATGCCGAAACTGTGGAGAAAACACGGGAATATATCTTTAACGGAGATATTTTTCAGGCTGTTATTTCAAGACGGTTTGAAACCCCCTATGAAGGCTCACTCTTAAACGCATACCGAGTGCTTAGAGTCACAAATCCCTCACCATATATGGTATTTATGAAAATCGGCGACAACGAGATTATATCCACCTCACCGGAAACCTTGGTTAGGTACCAAAACGGTAGGCTGACAACATTCCCTATTGCCGGCTCTCGTCCAAGGGGCAAAACAGAAGAGGAGGATTTGGCGCTTGAAAAGGATTTGTTACAGGACGAAAAGGAGCTTTCGGAGCATAATATGCTTGTTGACCTGGGCAGAAACGACCTTGGCAAAATCTCAAGGTTTAATTCTGTTGAAGTTACAGAGTATATGCAAATTCTTCGTTACTCCAAAATTATGCACATATGCTCCGAGGTGCAGAGTGACGCAAGGGATGATGTTGACGCATTTGACGCTATCGAGTCTGTTCTGCCGGCAGGTACACTTTCAGGTGCTCCAAAGGTGAGAGCATGTGAAATTATTGAGGAGCTTGAAAAATGCCCAAGGGGTATTTACGGCGGTGCAATCGGATATGTTGACTTTAACGGAAATATGGACACTTGTATAGCAATACGAATGGCGTCAAAAATAAAAGACAAGGTTTATGTTCAGGCTGGCGGTGGAATTGTAGCCGACAGTATTCCTCATAACGAGTATATGGAAAGCTACAACAAGGCACTTGCTGTTATGAACGCAATTAAAAACGCAGGGGAGGTTGACAAATAATGATTTTACTAATTGACAATTACGACAGCTTTTC
>JAXESA010000245.1:0-20524 GCA_034116205.1 Ruminococcus sp.
GGTGAAGAAAATAATCTTAAAATACACTCAATGCACGAGGATATTTTTAACTCTATGCATAAGATTTAAGAGGTAATGTAATGCTTGAAACAAAAGATATACTTGAAACTATAAATATGATCGACAACGAGGACCTTGATGTAAGAACTATTACTATGGGTATTTCTCTACTTGATTGTATGGACGAAAATATTGACAAAGCCTGTCAAAAGGTTTACGACAAAATTTGCTTTAGTGCAAAGGACCTTGTAAAGACAGGACAGGACATTGAAGAGGAATACGGTATTCCAATCATCAATAAAAGAGTATCTGTTACTCCTATCGGAATGATTGCCGCACCTTGCAAAAACGGTGACATCACAAAATTTGCACTTGCACTTGACAAGGCGGCAGACACCCTTGGAATTAACTTTATCGGCGGTTATTCTGCCCTTGTTCAAAAGGGCTTTGCATCAGGTGATATGGAGCTTATCAAGTCAATTCCACAGGCACTTGCCACAACAGAAAGAGTTTGTTCTTCTGTAAACATTGGTTCTACCAAGGCAGGAATTAACCTTGACGCTGTTAAAATTATGGGTGAAATTGTAAAGGAAACAGCAGAACTTACAAAGGACAAGGACTGCATTGGTGCCGCAAAGCTTGTTGTATTCTGCAATGCTCCCGAGGACAACCCATTTATGGCGGGTGCATTCCACGGTGTTGGCGAGGCTGACAAGGTTATTAATGTTGGTGTTTCCGGCCCCGGTGTTGTTAGGGCAGCTCTCACAAAATGCAAGGACCACAATATAGCACAGATTGCAGATGTAATCAAGAAAACTGCATTTAAAATCACAAGAATGGGTCAGCTTGTTGCACAGCAGGCAAGTAAAAGACTTGATGTTCCCTTTGGTATTGTTGACCTTTCCCTTGCCCCTACACCTGCTGTGGGCGACTCTGTTGCTTACATACTTGAAGAGATGGGCCTTGAGGGTTGCGGTTGTCACGGTACAACAGCCGCACTTGCAATACTTAACGACGCTGTTAAGAAGGGTGGCGTTATGGCGTCATCAAGAGTTGGCGGACTTTCAGGAGCATTTATTCCTGTTTCTGAGGATGCAGGTATGATTGCCGCAACAGAAAATGGCTACCTTGACATAACAAAGCTTGAAAGTATGACCGCTGTTTGCTCAGTTGGTCTTGATATGATTGTTGTACCCGGTGACACAAGTGCAGAGGTTATCAGTGCTGTTATTGCTGACGAGGCCGCAATCGGTATGGTAAACTCAAAGACAACTGCTGTAAGGCTTATTCCTGCTATTGGAAAAAAAGCAGGAGATACCCTTAACTTTGGCGGTCTGCTGGGAAAAGGACCTGTTATGGAGCTTAGAAAAGGCTCACCTGAAAGGTTCATCCATAGAGGCGGACAAATCCCGGCACCTCTCCAGTCACTTAAAAACTAATTATTATATATATGATTAAATCTAAAGGGCAGTCCAAAATGGACTGCCCCTTTTGGTTGTGTTAATTTGTCTTAGTTAAAATATACCTGATAACCATCAACATCAATAATTACTGCAATTGGGTTTCCGGCATCATCGAAATTAACTGTTCCGGAGTATCCGTCCATACCCAAGTAGTTACCATCAACTGTGTAAGAACCGGATGAATTCGCTATATTACCCACAGCAAGGGTGTAAGAACCGCCACTTGTAAAGGACACTGAAGTATCTCCCCCAAGAACCGAATTGAAGTCGTCTGACACAACTTCTCCTTCAGGAGTAACGCACTTATATGGTGCAAAATTTGCATCAAACATTCCTGCCGCTGTTGGCTGTTCAGTTGTTGGTGGTGCTGTAGTAGTCTGTTCTTCAGTTGTTTCTTCAGTAGTAGGCTCAGTAGAAGATTCTGTAGTAACCTCTGTTGTTTGCTCCTCGGTAGTTTCCTGGTAGGTGGTATCTTCTTCATATGTTGTTTCTTCATAAAGGGATGTTGTAGAAGTAATTGTGGATAAATCAGTGGAAGATGTAGTAGTAGTATCTACAGGAGTTTTGTTATCTGAACATCCATTAACAAGAAGAATGATTACAACAATGACAATTACCAAAGCCACACAAACTATGCCTATTACAACAGGTTTTTTGCTTTTCTTTTCAGGAGGTCTTTTATGATTTATAGGCTTTTTATCCCTATTGGCACTGTCCATTCTGTCAGAGGACTCCTCACTGAAATTGTCAAAATTATCGTTATATACTGAAACGCCCTCTTTATCAGTAGGTAAATCCATATTGAAATTGTCATTATAGCTTGACTTATCACCTAAATTAATTTTTTTAGTTGCAAAGTCGTTAAGATCTTCAACAGCGTCATCACTGAAAAAATCTTTTTCATCATCATTAAGTCCTCTGTCGTCAATTTTGAACGGCTTGGTTTTTCCCATTTCATCATCAATTTCATTAAGATTAAAAATTCTGGTACTGTCGTCGTCATAAGGTGGTTTTCTGTTGTCACTCATTTTCATTCTCCTTTTCTTTTATCATTTCTAAAATTGTATCCCTTTTTATCATTTTTCCGTTGTGGAATATGTATTCGTCCCTGCTATTTTTTACCTTTTCTATGTCAATATCCGCAAGGTCGTCCTTTGTTTCATTGCGAAGTTTTGCAAGCTTTTCCTCTGTACTTTTTATATCGTGAACCTCTTCGCCCCTGCCTGTAACCATCATCATCATTGTATCCTGAATAAAGAAGGAGGTTACCAGCGAATATGAACCGGGGTAAATTGCCAAAACCATAATCGCTGTGATAACAATAACAGCAACTGCATTTCCGCCAGCGAATACCAGCGGTGTGGCACATATAGCAGAGAGAATCAGTGCTGCAAAGAGAGTTACAAAATTCACCTTTAATTCGCCCAGTGCCATCAAAGCACTATTCTTGTAAATGTGCTTTAGTGACAAATCGAAGGTAACAGTCATCAAAGGAACATAATAAAACATAAACATAAGCCAAATGGCTATGAGAATCATTGTAACAAGCAGAACATACATAATTCCCCCCAAAGCCACAGCCATACGACTATAGAAGGTAAAAGAAAAAATACCTATTGTTAAAACAAAATAGAGAAATATGCTATGCACCAAGAACTTTTTGTAGTTGTCTGCAACTCCGCTTAAGAAGCATTCCAGTACCTTCACATCCTCGCCCCTACCTAAATTTCGAGTAACAAGGGTTACACCTGCATAAAGGGGGTAGCAAATTACCACAGTGAGCATTGTAATTATAAGGGATGGAATCTGTCCCAGAGGTTTTGTGAGAAAATACAAAATACATACCACTGCCGCCGTAGGAACGGTAAAAAGAAGATTTGTAAGTATAATTTTATGAAATTTTCTGAAATAGATTGAAACTAAATTTTCAAATGTAAATTTTTTTCTTTCCGTTGCCATATAAATTCCTTATCTTAATAATACCTTTTCATAAAAATAGATTGTTAAAAAATATTATATATTAAAGCCGGGATACAAGGCGAAAAACAGCACAGTATCTACCAATGCTGAAAGCATAGCTAAAAACAGATATGTACCTGAGCGCATAACAAAGCCTTTTATATCCAAAGCTATATTTTGTCTTTTGATTATCACCTTAAAGACCTGAGTAGAAAATGAAAATGTTTGCTCACCTTGAAAGGATATTGCGGCAGACAGGATGAAAAATCCCGGAACAATAGCCAGCATAAAAAATGCAAAGCCTTTGCCTCCACTCTGACAACAAAGCTGTGTCAGGGTAAGTCCTGCACCAAAGCCTCTGAACGCTGTAACGATGGGTGTTACTCCATTACCCCAAGGGCAAAATGCAAGAAAAAACACGGTGATAAAAAACAGGAACATCGGGGCAAAAATACTGCTGAAAAGTCCGATAAAGTCCATTTGCTTTCTACCGTCAAAGTCCGTGGGAAACAAAAAGTCAAAGGACTTTCTAAATCCCTCACTATTGTGAGTTCCTGCATAAATTCCAACAGCAAATCCTATAAGAATTGAGAGCAAAAACATTGTGAATAGTCCATACCTTTTGAAAAAGTAGGAAATATCCTTTTTTCTGCTGTAAAAACTTTTCGGTGATTTAACTTTTAATACTATTCCTTTCATATTTACCTCCACAAGGTTGTCCTTATAAGAGATAATATGATGTGGTTTAGAAAAATATGATTACTTACCAAGCTCCTCTGCTCTGCGAGTACAGGATGCCATTGCAGACTTTACACCTTCGTAGAACTTGTATTCCTCAAGGGTGTTAAGAGCGGCTATTGTTGTTCCTCCGGGAGAAGAAACTTTTTTAATTAATGTATCGGGACTGTCACCGCTGTCCCTAAGCATTGCGGCACTTCCCTCAAGGGTTGCCACAACAAGGTTAAGGGCATTTTCGTAAGGGATACCACATTCCTGTGCGTAGTCTGCCATTGCTTTGGCAAAAAGGTAAACATATGCCGGACTGCTACCGTTAACTGCGATAATCTGGTTCATATGCTCCTCGGCGAAAACTTCAACCGTTCCATTGAGAGCAAACATATCCTTAACTATATTAAATTCTTCTTCACCTATATTTTGTGACGGACAAAGAGCAGTAGCACCTTTCCCAAGAAGTAAAGGGGTATTTGGCATAACCCTAACCATTGGGCAATCACATTCAAGGGTAGTTTGAACATAGGAAATGGAAATTCCAGCCGCAATAGAAACAAAGATTTTTGTATTATCAACATCTTTCTTTATTTCCAAAAGCACATCCTCGTAGTTTTGTGGCTTAACAGCAAGGACGATAATGTCGCTGTTTTTAACAACATCATTACCCCTTGCAAGGGTGTTTATACCCTTTTCTGCCATAGGCTTAAGTTGGCTTTCGCTAATATCAAATACATTGATTTTATGGGCAGGTACAACCTCATTCTTTAAAAGTCCGTTGATAATGGCTGTTGCCATATTGCCTGCACCGATAAATCCTATTTTCTTCTCCATTTATTCTTCCTCCTGTTTAGCATCCAAAGGACGGATCTAATGATGTACAATAATAATCAAAGTTATACTTGTTTTTATATCCATCACGGGTATAATCCCCGTGGTAGAAAATCTCGCACTCATCTATCCTTCTGTATAAAAGTCCCCAATAGCACACGCCTCCGGCGTGGTGATAGCAGAATATGTTATCAACAAAATCTTGCTTTATAGTGTTTCTCAAGTCCCTTGTGCCGGCGGTACTAAAGGAGGTTATCTTTAGCGCCTTATAAGAGATATATCCTTTTTTGCCAGAGGAATCCTTTACCTTATACCATGAATTATTGTAAAGCTGTGCAGAAAGCAAGGTAACCTTTGCATTTTTGCTTAAAACCTTAATTTTTCCATAGGAAGCACCTGCCCCCTTACGCAAGGCACATTTTGCTGTTATTTTGCCCTTTGTAGGATTTGTTCCGGAGGATGGGTAAGTATTAAAAAACAAATTTCTTATATCGCTATCATTTGTCAAGATACCTGTTCCACAGTTATAAACAAGGCTTACTATGGCATCAAACTGGCGCTGGTTGAATTTGATTTTGTTGTCAATGAGAAATCTATTTGTCTTAGAAACATATCCGTCTGTTTCCACAGAATCAACAAGGTAAGCCATTGCTTCATCCTTGGTCATACCGTTGTAGAAAGATTCTCCTGCATAAACAACCCTTCCGTAACCCACTGTTAGGCAAGGGAAATTGGTGAGAGGGTCATAGATTGCATTTGAAAGGAAGCCCTCGTTATTTGCAATAAAGCTGATAATTCTGTTGCTGGCGTGGCGTTCCTCGCAAGAAGTGGCTGTATTGCTGTTCACCTTGGTTACAAACGCTTTACCGTAACTGCCGTTACTCTTTAACCACTTTCCATTGTACTTTGAATAAGCAACAACTGTATATTTGCCTGAAACAGTTAGTTTTTTACTTCCTTTCCAAACATATGTGTCGCCACTAGCTGTTTTTGAAGATGCAACAACTGTATATTTTTTACTACCTTTTGTAACGACAAACTTAACTGCTGTTCGAAGCTTGTCAGTGATAGCAACAAATGTAACCTTGCTGTTTTTAGGTGCAGAATTTGGATTTGCATATGTAAAACGCACAGCCTCTCTGCCCTTTACCGTCACAAGACAAGTTGCCCAACCTGTGGCGGTCTTTGCGTATATTACAGCCTTTCCTGCCTTTTTGCAAAGGACAAGACCGTCCTTAACTGTTGCAACGCCGGTGTCTGAGCTTGACCACTTAACTCCTGATGTAGAGGAGGTAAGGTAAATCGTCTTTGCTCTGTTTGCAGTGTAAGATTTATTGGAAATGTTTACACTGCCGGACATATTGGCAACCTTAAGGGTGCAAGAAACTGTCTTGGAGCTTGTTTTTGCCTTGATTGTGGTAGTACCTGTTTTCTTACCGTAAATGATACCATCGGATGTTATTGACGCAACGCTATTGTTTGAGGATGACCATTTGATACTTTCTTTTGTTGTATTGGTTGCAGGAATTTGAAAATAACAATCTTTATACATCTTCACAGAAGAATATTTTAAACTTAAGGGCCCTTTTGATGTAGTTGATATTGTTGATGGAATTATAAACATCATATAGGCATAAGAGTTAGATATGTATCCTGTTTTTCCACCATAAGAAATCTTGAACCATTTAAGATTACTGTTGTCTATAGCACTTACCCTTGTGCCTTTTGGGATTGTTGTTATAACAGAATAATTTGTTCCTGCTCCCCTCCTCATATTTACCACATCAAGGGTTGTACTTTTCATAACAATTGAAGAGCCTGACGCCTTGTTTATACACTTAGTTGGAACATATCCCTCTGTTCCGCTGCTGTCCTTTGCCTTTACCCAGTAACCTTTGCTATTTTGAGTTATGTAAAGAACAGTACCCCTTTTTATAGTTTTTATTTTACTGTATGAGGAACCTGCACCCTTTCGCAAAATAAAATTTCTGTTTGCATTAACCTTGTAATTATTGCTGAATGATGTTTCTTCAATGGAAACATTTGCACCGCTGGGAGCAACACCTTGCTCTTCCTTTAGATTTGCTGCCGAAACCGAAAAGGAATCTGTGGCTAACAATGCGGATGACAACGCTATAATTAAGGTCATTATAAGGGAAAATAACCGTATGATTGATACTTTTAAATTCATAAGAATCACCGTATTATTTAAAAAAGAATTTTCTGTACTTTTGCAGGTACTGTGCCACAACAACATTGATTGCAAGGTCGTAAATCAAAAAGACAAAGTTACCTACAATAAGGAATATAAGTGGAATATTAACGCCGAAAAGTTCAAAGGAATCGGCAGGCATACCAAATACAAAGAGCATTAGAAAATACACCGACACAGCGGCAGTATTGAAAATAGCAAGCTTGATTATATACTGTACTATTTTGCTTTTTATTCTTTCGATAAAGCTTTTTACAACAGGGTAATAGCCAAAGAGCAAAAGAAAAAACAGCGCCGCCTCTTTGTCGGAAACAAAAAGCACAGACATAATTGAAATTACTCCATAGACAAGCATTGACCATCTAAAACCAAATTCAAGGTATATTACAATGAGCATAACCCCTGCAATAACAGGAAATGCGTATGTTCCAAAGGGGAACACCCCTGTAAGCATCATTAAAACCAGTGCTATTGCAGAAAAGACTCCGCCAACTGCAACCTTGACAGCCATACTACTCTTCATTAGCAACCACGACCACAACAATTACAACACATATCTGCACACATCATACCGGCACACAAATCACAGCAACTGCAACCGTACTGCTGGTTCGGCTGGTTATAGCCTGCTCCTGCTCCATACTGGCGGTTGTGAAGTATGTTGTTATAGGCAGCGTTATATTCTGCGTTTGATGGGTCCATCTGAACTGCCCTTTGAATAAACTGGAAAGCTTGTTCGCTCCAACCCTTTCGTGATGCACACATTCCCTTGAGGAAGTACCACTCGGCATTTTTCTGACCTTCTGACACAGAGTCAAGAATCTGCTCAGCCTCGGCAATGTTATTAGCCATAATAAGTGAACGGACTCTCTGGAAGAGAGGGTCGGAAGACGAACCTGTGCGGGAATATCCGCCATTTGAAGAAGATGTCCCTGCATTTCCATTTTTCCTCATATCAAGAATCATATCGTATGCTTCGTTAATTTCTTTCATTTTTTCATCTGCTACATCCTTAAGGGGGGAATCAGCATAGTTATCGGGGTGATACTTTTTTGCAAGGGCTCTGTATGCAGCCTTTACCTGTTCATCAGTTGCATTTTCAGGAACACCCAAAACTTCATAAGGATTATTTACCATTTCTTTTCTCCTCCGAAAATAATACTGCCTTTTGTTTCTCTCCAAGGCCTTTTAGTAATATATTATCTATAATGCCACCATATAGGGTAACATCAACAAGATTCCATGAATTATATGTTTGAGCAAGGGATTGATTGAGAACCTGAACACAGTAGTTCTTTATGTTGTCCCCTTTGTAATTTTTAAATGGGTTAAAGTTTCCGCTTTTTACATCATCTTCGTAATCATCGGCGGCATCCATAAGGTATATCCATCTGCCAAGGTGATAGCCAAGGTTACCAAGGACAAGGCTTTCGCTATGGTTTCTGCCCTCCTCAGACAAAACAGTTTTCAGCATATTTGCTGTTGGCTCTGCTGCCATATCAAGGTGACAATCAGGGTCAGACTCTGCCTTTGTCTGGGCAAGGGACATCTCCTCAACAGCCTTATAGATTTGTGGAAATTTATCCTTCGCCTTTTTACTCCACCTTTTAACAATAGGCTTTACAAGGCGGTAAACAAGCTTTTTTATCCCCTTTGAATCCTTTATGTTATCTATAATTTTAAAATATACACTGCAAACCGACAATGCACCGGCTTTAGAAAGGGAGTCCGCCCCCTCTTTTATATAGGTGCATTTTTTCAGCGGGTTGCACCTGCACATCTTTTGCTCATATCCGGGGCAATTGCCCTTTAGAGCCAAAAGAAAAAGTGCATAGAATGTGCAGTCATAGGAAAGTATTGCCCTTGACAACACACCGTATTCCTTGCCAAGTGATTTGCAAAGGCCACAATAGACAGCCTTGTACTCGTTAAATTCTCTGACGAGCAATTCGTCCTTGTAAACTGTGACATAACCAAACAAACTGCTCACCTCACACATATAATTTTGCCATTGTATTATAACACAATATTTGACATCTTACAATAGTTATATTTTCCAATATTAATGGTAATACAAAATGTAACAAAATATTTCACGATAACATAAAGGCAGTTGAATTAATTTTGATTTACATATATAATAAAAGTAGGATTATTTGATTTTGAGGTATTTATGAACTGTTACGATTTTGACAAAACCATATATGACGGTGACTCCACAAGGGACTTCTATTTATTTTGCCTTAAAAGACACAAGGGCATAATTAAAACCTTTCCTTCCCTGATAAAAGCATTTACAAAGTTTTATGTTTTTAAGAAGGGTGAAAAAACTGAATTTAAGGAAAAGATGTACAGATTTTTGCACTATATTGATGTAGAAAAGGACCTTGGGGATTTTTGGAAAACTCATAAAAATAACATTAAAGGCTGGTACTACAAACAGCAACAGCCTGATGATGTAATTATATCTGCCTCACCGGAATTTTTACTAAAGCCGATTTGTAAGGAGCTGGGCATAAAATACCTGATGGCATCCAAGGTAAATCAGACAACAGGGATTTATGACGGAATTAACTGCCATGGAAAAGAAAAGGTGAGAAGATTTTACGAGAAGTTTCCAAAGGGGGAAATTGATGAGTTTTACAGCGACAGTTACAGCGACTCTCCCCTTGCTGACATTTCAAAAAAAGCATTTTTGGTAAAAGGAAACGAGCTTAAAAATTGGTAAATTTCATTCGAAAATTGTTCAGCTATTATGGGCGAAAATGTGCTGATACATCCGCTGACACTTTGATTTTTTGAAATTTATTTGATTACAAGATAAGAATTTATCTCCACGAAAATCGGGCAATCATAGTGGTATGATTGCCCGATTTTTATTGTTTTTTACACCATATTAAACTGAAAAATAATATTCTTCTACTTTTTGTTTTTGTCCTGTGGGACAAGATTTCTTGCGAACATTCCCATAACAGAAAGAAAAACTATTGGAATATAGAGAATTATGGCAATCATTGCACCAAAGCCGATTAATCCACCTATCGTTGAAAGTATGAGGAACATAGCTACAGCAGAGGTGAGAATACCATAAACATTTTTGATATTTCTTGACCTATCAAAGCAGAAAACAAAAAATCCTGCAATAGGTATAACAGCCATAATGATTGAATATATTGCCAAATCAATAGAGCCTACATCAATACTTTTATAGATAAGGGAAAAACAGCTTAATCCCGTTGCTGTTTCGGCTCCTTTAGTTTCTACATAGGAATAGGTTTCTGTTAAGAAAAATACCTGTGCTATGTAAAGGGCACAACAGGCTATTCTCAGTTTATTTTCTGTTTTATTGGGTACTTTTGCCATAAATTTATCTCCCTGTTATAAAAAATCCAAATTAAATGCGGACGAAAAACCGTCCGCATATTATTTATCCTGCTTTCTTTGAAAGATACTTTTTGTCAGCCTTATTAAATACATAGTCAGCAAGCTGTTCTCTTGTTTTGTCCCAGTCGGTAATTCTTACAACTGAACCGCAATGTTCGTAAGAATCATATGCCCAAAGCTTGTTTTCATCAGATTCATCACCGATAGGGATATGGAACTGATAAATAGGATATTTAAGGATTGTAAGTGCACTTGTCATAAGAGAAGTGATGTCGTTCTCCTTAAAGTTTGTCTGAATCATAGGACCAATTTTATTAACAACAGAAACAAGGTCTGAGAAAGAAGCGTCCTTAAATTCATTTACAACAGCATTGATAAGTTTTCTCTGACGCTCTGTTCTATCCCAGTCATCACCGGAGAAAACCTCGGTCGAGCTGATTTCGTCACTACCACGGTTACGAGCATACCAAAGGGCTTGCTGTCCGTTAAGCTTAACCTTTTTGGTTTTTTCAGCCTTGTTGCCTCTGCTGTCATATACATAGTCACCGTTAGCATCAGTTTTATAAACAGATTCACAGTATTTGTCGGCTATATGCTGGCATTTCTGATTGTTGTAGTCAATCTGAGCATTGATATATCTTGCCTCGGAGCCTGTAATTGGAATTGTAACTCCGTCAAGTCCATCAACAACCTCTTTAAATCCACTGAAATCCACAATTCCGTAACGGTCAATCTTAACACCGAAGTTACTTTCGATGGTCTTAACTGCAAGCTTTGCACCACCAAATGCGTAGGATGCGTTCAACTTGTTCCAGCCCTCGTTATCATCCCCTGACGGAATATACACATAGGTATCTCTTAAGAAAGATGTGAGCTTAAGTTGTTTGTTCTTAACATCAATAGAAACAAGAATCATTGAGTCGGAACGACCGGCGTCAGTTTTGGATTCCTTTTTGTCCTGTCCAAACAACAGTACATTAAGGACATCCTTATTCTCCAGAAGTTTGGAGTCGGTAATAACACCCTGTCCCTTATCCTCATCAACCTTATAGGTCTTTTGATTTTTTTCATCGTCATCTGCACCGCCCAGCGAACTCATTATTGAGGATGCGTAACACAGTGCACCGCCGGCCAATGTAAAGATAACAGCCATCACGACGGATACTATCCTAATGATTTTGTTCTTTCTATTATAGACATTCTTCACAGAGGAACTTGACGAAATATCTACAAAATCATTATTACTTTTTGAACTTTTTGAAATTTTTTGAGCCTTAGTTGCATTTTCTCCACGCTTGCCATGATAACTTGCCACTATAATGCTCCTTTCCAATATACATAGTACCGCAATATATTTACATCACATTATACTATATACCACCTGTATTTTTAGTTCTATAAAGGAATTATTCGTCAAATTTTTATTTTTTATTACTTTTTAAAACTATTTTCCTGTCTTCATTTACTCCAGTTTATCTAAAGAGAGATTAAACGACGGAATAAATTCCTCCATAAATTTGTCAACAACAGGCATTTTCATATCCTCAACCGCCTTAACAAGGGTTTTGTAGGCATCGGAAAATTCTGTGTTACCCACCTTTATCTCGTCTATGCATTTTGTAATTGCTGAAAGCTTATCGGCAGCTTTCACATATCTCCAAAGCTCCTCTTCCTCATCAGAATAATGAAGAATATTCTCGTAATACTTTTGTAGATTTTCGGGAAGCATTGACAAGAGTCGATTTTCAGCAATGACTTCCACCTTTTTGTAAGCCTCTTTAATGTCCTTGTTAAAATATTTTACCGGTGTTGGCAAATCACCTGTTATGATTTCGCTTGCATCGTGGTACATTCCCAGCATAGCGCCACGCTCCGGATTCAGCTTTTCTTCAAACATTTCGTTATGCATTAGTATAAGGCAATGTGTGAACATTGCAACCTGCAAAGAATGTTCGCTTATATTCTCCTTATTTGTATTGTTCATCAGCCCCCAACGGTTTATGTACTTCATTCTGTTTACCATTGCAAAGAAATGACTGTTACCCATTTTTTAACCATCTCCAAAAAAATACAAAATTATTAATGCAAATTAACAAAAATTGTGTTATACTGTTGTTGTATTATAACCTATTTTTAAGAAGTAGTAAATATAAATGGGAGAATTTTGGATAATTATGAACCTAAGATTATCTTTGAGAAAAAATAAATACAACTATGGTTTAATTTCGTTTTTATTGGGAATTTGCCTTGCTCTTTTGTTGTTTGTTCCATCAATGGTTTACAACGAAGGTCTGTTTGTATTCTATGGGGACTTTAACGCACAACAGATTCCATTTTATCAGATGGTACACGATTCAATACTTAACGGAGATACAATGTGGAGCTACACCACCGACCTTGGTGCAAACCTTGTGGGAAGTTACAGCTTTTATCTTATGGGAAGTCCTTTCTTCTGGATTACCCTGCTTTTCCCATCAAGCTTTGTTCCCTATCTTATGGCGCCACTGCTTATACTAAAGTTTGGATTTGCCTCATTAACTGCATACATATTCCTTAAAAGATATGTGAGCAACAAGGGCTTTGCAGTACTTGGTGGACTGTTATACGCTTTTTCCGGATTTAGCCTTTACAATGTGTTTTTCAACCATTTTCACGAGGCTATAATTATTTTCCCTCTACTGCTCTATGCTATTGACGAATATATGTACAACAAGAGGAAAGGCATTGTAGCTTTGGCTGTGTTTGGCTCTTGTGTGCTTAACTATTACTTTTTTGTTGGACAGGTAGTTTTTGTTATAATCTACTGGGTTATAAGGGTTGCCACAAAAACATACCCAAAGATTAATTTCACAGAGCTTTTATTTCTTGCATTTCAGGTTATTATTGGATTTTTAATGACCTTTGTTATTTTATTGCCATCAATTTTGTCGGTAATTCAAAACAACCGTCTTGATACATGGCCTGAGGGTTGGAATGCCATCTTGTATGATGTTAACCAAAGATATGCCCATATTATTGAATCATTCTTCTTTCCTCCTGATGTGGCAGCAAGGCCTAACTTCACACCGGACAGTAATTCTGAATGGGCAAGCATAGCTGCTTGGCTCCCTCTTGTGGGAATGACAGGTGTGATTGGATTTTTGCAGACAAGGGGTAAGCACTGGCTTAAAAAGCTGATTCCTCTCCTGTTTGTTGCTTCACTTGTACCAATATTTAATTCACTGTTCCAGGGGCTTAATATGAACTACTATGCAAGGTGGTTCTATATGCTTGAACTTGTTATGGTTCTTGCAACCCTTAATGCCCTTGAAAACGCAGAGGTAGATTGGCTGAAAGCAACAAGGCTATCAGCAGGCATTACCGCTGTTATTCTGATTCTCATAGGATTTATGCCATACAAGGAATATTCACAGGATGGTTCTGAATCTGAATTAAAGTTTGGTCTTGAAAATTATACCGAAAGATTCTGGATTTACGGTGCTATTTCTCTTGTGAGCATTTGTGCTTTTGCCTTTATCATTAAGGCTTTTATTCACAACAGAAAAAAGTTTATTAAGGTTATGTGCGTTGTCCTATCCCTTGTTATAGTGGTGTATGGTAACTTTATGATGTACATTGGAATTTTGCAGGGCGGTGACAACAGAGAATTCATCCAAACCTATGCTCTTAACAAAGGTGAAAATCTAAATATTGATGATATTAAGGAAGTAAGAAGCGACTTTTACAACTGCGTTGACAATTTAGGTATGTACTGGCAGATACCTAACATTCAGGCATTTCACAGCATTGTGCCTGGCTCTATAATGGACTTTTATCCAACCTTTGAATCAGCCAGGGATGTTGCCTCACGACCAAGCACCGACCTTTATCCCTTAAGGTCTTTACTATCTGTAAAATACCTTTTTGACGACCCAACAGATGACGATAACTTTTACTCTAATAAAAAATCTAAAATGCCCGGTTGGAAATATTATGACACAAGAAATGGTGTTAATATTTATGAAAATAGGTGTTATATTCCTATGGGTTTTATGTACGACGACTTTATTTGTGAAGAGGAATATGATAAAATTCCAACAGAGTATAAGGACGAGGCACTGCTAAAGGCTATGGTGCTTAGCCAAAAGCAAATTAAGAAATACAGCTACATCACCAACTTTGTTGAAGGTGAATTTGACCTCTTAAACGATAAAAATACACAGGGGGAATATGTAGGAAAATCCTCTGAATTTGTATATAATACAAGGGCCTACTATGAGGACTGCAAAAACAGAAAGAACAACTGTTGCAGTGACTTTAAATACATCAACAACGGTTTTACCGCAACTATCCACAATAAGGGTGAGGAAAATCTGTTGTTTTTCTCTGTTCCTTACGAGAAGGGCTGGAGTGCTTATGTTGATGGTGAAGAGGTTGAGATTGAAAAGGTAAACATCAGCTTTATGGCAGTTAAAGTTGAAGGACACCATAAAAGCCAAATTACCTTTAAGTACCGCACACCGGGACTTACCATTGGAACAACAGTAACTTTTGTTTCTTTGGGAATTTTTGTTGCTTATCTTACAATTTGTTATATAATAAAGAATAGAAAAAAGAAAAGGCAGGAGGAAGCATAATGTCATTTGGTAAAAACATACTTAAATACAAAGAAGAAATGCTAAAGGATTTAAACACACTTGTATCCTTTCAGTCTATTTCGGGAGAAAATCAAGACGAATGTGAAAAGGCTCTTAAATTTATGCTTGAAAAGGCAGAGGAATTTGGGCTTGAAACTAAAAATATTGAAAATATTGCAGGCCACGCACAGCTTGGTGATGGTGGCGACCTTTGCGGAGTGCTGACTCACCTTGATGTAGTTCCTGCCGGAAACAACTGGGACACCATCCCCTTTGAACTTACCAGAAAGGATGGCAGACTATTCGGAAGAGGAGTTGCCGACGATAAGGGTTCTGCACTCATCACCCTTTACTGCCTAAGGGCATTAAAGGAAGCAGGTGTTGAAGGTAAAAACACCATTAGGGCTATATACGGAACTGACGAAGAGAAGGGTATGAAGGATATGGAGGTTTATTTTTCCAACGAAAAAATGCCTCTTTACAGCTTTACTCCGGACAGCGAATATGGCATTTGCCGATGCGAAAAGGGTATTTTGCAAATAGAATTGTATGCCGACACCCACACAGGCACTACCCTTAATGAATTTCATGCGGGAAAAGCTGTTAATATTGTGCCTGACACCGCCTACGCTATGATGGACTGCAGTGAAAACGACGACCATCAGCTTGTGAGATTTGCTGATGCTATGAGCAACAGATTTGAATTCCACTACACCATAGACGGACTTATGATAATTTCTCACGGACAGTCAAGCCACGCCTGTGAACCAACAAAAGGAGTAAATGCTGCAATGGCTCTTGTGGAGCTTTTGGCATCTAACTTTAACTATGTTCAGCTTGGTTCAATTTGCTCTTTCCTAAATTCCTGTGTCGGTCTTGAAACCAACGGCAACTCTATGGGAATAAAGATGCGTGACAGTATTTCCGGAGAATTAACTGTTAATGTGGGTACAATACACATTGGCGACACATACGCAACAGCCACAATGGATGTGCGCTACCCTGTCACAATGGACGGAAATGCAATACTTTACAGAATTAAAAAGCTTGCCTCAAATGAAAACCTTAATGTAAAGGTTCTGAGCCATTTAAAGCCACTTAACATTGACGAAGATGCACCTATCATTTCACTTTTAAGCTCTTCCTTTGAAGAGGTTATGGGAGAAAAGCCAGACCTTTACTCCACAGGCGGAGGAACATATGCAAGAATGCTGGATAACAAGGGGGTTGCCTTTGGTCCTCTTTTCAAGGATGATTACAGCAATATGCACAATGCAAATGAAAGCCTTGATGAAGAAAAGTTTATGAAACACGCAGAAATTTGCCTTGAGGCTATGTACAGAATGTTCACAGGTGATTTTGAATAATTATTTGAGGTAATTATGGTTGTTAATGAGGAAAATCGTGTTGCGACAAGTAGCATAAATGTTGAGCAGACAATAAAGAAACAGACTCTTATCTACCTTGGCAAAAACAACTGGGGAAATGGGGTTGCAGGACTTTTCATTGTACTATTGCCATTAATAATTCTTTATATGTTCTTTGGAACAATGAGCCTTATCACGACACTTGCAGGTTGTTCTGAATATTTACAATGGGTTTTAGAAATTATTTTTGACTGTCTATATTTGCCTGTTCTTGTGTTCTTCTCCCCCCTTGCAACAGGGTATTTAAGAATGTGTTACAAAATAACGAAAGGTGAAAACACATCGGAATTAAAGGATATTTTTTATTATTTCACAGGTGGTAGGTACGGAAAAAGCCTTAGCCTTAACCTACACATTATTGTGAGAATGATGTGCCATCTCATTATTGTTTCTATTATTCCTGTATTTTTTGCTTTGTGTTATAAATTTACCGGAACCCCTGTTTTATTCTACGGTGCCATATTCCTCATGGTGCTTGGGGTTATTGAATCTTTTTTGTATTTTACAAAATACACCGTCACATTGTCTGTTTACTTTGAGGATGAAAGTATTGACATTAGTGATATATTAAGACTTGGAAATGAATTTTACAGGGACAAAAAGAAAAACACACAATTTCTTTTAGTTACCTTTTCCCCACTAATTCTGCTATGTTTCTTTATTGTACCTATTGTTTTTGTTGTTCCTTATATCTGTGTTTCGCTGATGAACAACGGAAAGTGGATTACAAGCCTTTACATTAAATAATGCGTTAAAACCGAAAGGGATAGAACAATGACCGTATCAATATGTATGATTGCGCTTAACGAAAGTGCTGTGCTGAATGGACTATTCAGGGATATCGCAAATCAAGATTATCCTCACAATAAAATTGAAGTGGTGCTTGTAGATGCAATGTCAACAGACAACACAAGAGAAATGATGGAGGATTTTAAGGCCACAGACTATGGCTTTATGGATGTTAAGATTGTAGAAAATCCCAGAAAAAGTCAGGCATCCGGCTGGAATGAGGCGCTGAAGGTTGCAACAGGTGATATAATTATAAGGGTTGACGCCCATGCAAGTATTCCTCGTCAGTTTGTATCGAGAAATGTTGCTCATATGAAAGAGGGAGAGAACATTACAGGCGGAGGACGACCAAACATTGTATCCGGTGTTTCACCTTGGAAGCTTACACTTTTGGCGGCCGAGGAATCTCTTTTTGGCTCATCAATAGCCTCTTATAGGCGACAGCCTGTGAAAAAGGAATACATTGAAAGTATGTTCCATGCAGCTTACAGGCGTGATGTATTTGCAAAAGTTGGTGGATTTAACGAGGACCTTGGAAGAACCGAGGACAACGAAATCCACTACCGAATCAGAAAAGCGGGATACAAGCTTTGCTGTTGTCCCGATATTATCTCTTATCAGATGACAAGAAATAACCTTAGGGATATGGTAAGGCAGAAATATGGAAATGGAAAGTGGATTGGTCTTACCCTTGGTGTTTGCAAAGAGTGCCTTAGTTACTTTCACTTTGTTCCATTTTTGTTTGTACTTGCAATTTTAGGATGTTCTATATTTGCTATGCTTGGCATAAATATATTTTTATTATTGCTGCTGGGGCTTTACGGAATGTTTGACATTGTAAACACTGCCACCTGCTTTATTGTAAGAAAAGTCCAGCCACAGTTTATTCTTCTTCCACTGCTGTTCCCGCTACTCCATATTGTTTACGGAGTTGGCACAATAGTGGGACTTGTAAAACTTCCTTTCTGGAAGAAAAAACTTGGAACTAAAGCGCAAGAACAGATTGAGCTTGTAAAAAATGCAGTAATAAAAAACACAAAAAAGTGATGGGTAGGTAAACAAAATGTCACAACCAATTAAGCTTACTAAGGAACAAATCCGAGAACTTCAGCTAAAGGAGCTGGAGTCTTTAAGGGTATTTAAGGGATTTTGTCAAAAAAACAACCTGCTGTTTTATTTTTGTGGTGGTTGCTGTATCGGCACACTAAGGGACGAGGGATTTATCCCATGGGATGACGATATTGACATATTTATGCCACGAAATGACTATGAAATACTCCTTAAGGAATGGCCAAAGCAGGTTGGCAACGAGGGACGATTCAGACTGCTTAAAACTGACATAGGCACAACCTTTACCGGAAACATATTTGCAACATTTGTTGACACAAAATACACCTGTGTTAAGGAAAATCAAGAGCATATTGATGTGCCACACGGTCTTGTAATGGATATTATGCCACTTGACGGATGCCCTGATGGTAAATTCAAAAGGTATATGCAACTACTTAACTGCCTGTTGTACTCTTTGTTTATGAGCGAGGTTGTCCCCGAAAAGCACGGAGGTGCAGTTGCATTCTTCAGCAAGATTCTCCTTGGAATTGTCAGGAGCAGAAAGCTACGCACAAAGATATGGAAACACTGTGAAAAGAGAATGACACAGTACCCCATTGATGAATGTACATACATAACAGAGCTGTGCGCCGGCCCCCATTATATGATGAATAAATATCCAAAGGAATGTTTTGAAAGTGCTGTTTTTAAGCCTTTTGAGGGTGAACTATACCCTATTCCCGTTGGCTATGACGAGTACCTAAAAATTGCCTTTGGGGATTATATGGAGTTACCTCCCGAGGAAAAAAGAGTGCCACATCACGACCTTGTTTTCCTTGATCTCAACAAATCCTGCATAAATAATTGAAAAAAATATTCAGATGTGTTATAATATTCAGTATTAACACATCTGTTTTTTATGTAAACACCTATTAATTCAATATTTAAGCGAGGTATTATTATGGTATTTGGTGCAATACTTGCAGGGGGAAGCGGAACAAGAATGCATATTAGCAATATGCCAAAGCAGTTTCTGCCCTTAGATAACAAGCCAATCATTATTCATACACTAGAAAAAATGCTAATGTGTTCAAAAATTGATGTGATATATATTGGTGTTAACCCTGCATGGCTTGGATATATGTCTGACCTGCTTGAAAAGTACGACTTGGGTATTGACGACAAAATTGTCCTTGTTCAGGGCGGTAAAAACAGAAACGACACAATTTTTAATATTATCAACGATATTGAAAAGAATTATGGCGAGGACGAGGACAACATCATTGTTACTCACGACGCTGTAAGACCATTTGTTACACTTAGAATTCTCAATGAAAATATTGAGAACGCTATAACCTATGGAGCCTGTGACACAGTTATTCCTGCTGTTGACACAATTGTTATGTCTAAGGATGCGGAGCAGATTGACAATATCCCTGACAGAGCTATGATGTATCAGGGTCAGACTCCTCAGACCTTTAAAATCGGTCTTTTGAAGTCACTTTACAAACAGCTCAAGCCATCTGAGAAGAATATTTTAACAGATGCTTGCAAAATTTGCGTTATGAAGGGCGCTCCGGTTAAGCTGGTTAGGGGTAACTCTTCAAATATTAAAATTACAACTATCAGCGACTATAATATTGCTCAAGTAATCGTCGGCGGCAAGATTGTTGAGCTGGAGGAAAAAGACAAGTGATTAACTACATTTACCAACTAACCTCTCCCCAATTTTTCTCGGTAAAATTTGAGGATATTGAGATTAACAAGAAGGTAATAATCAGACCAAGATATATGTCTATTTGTCACGCAGACCAGAGATATTATCAGGGAAACCGAGATATTAATGTTATGCGTGAAAAACTGCCAATGGCTCTTATACACGAATGCTGTGGCGAAGTAATCTTGGATAAAACAGGGCATTTTCAGCCGGGACAGCAGGTTGTTATGATTCCAAACCAGCCGGCCCGTGACGAAAACGGTGCTATCCTTGAAAACGAAAAGCCTTTGATTTATGAAAATTACCGGCGAGACAGCAAATTTTTAAGCTCAGGCGCAGACGGATTT
>JAXESA010000246.1:0-5065 GCA_034116205.1 Ruminococcus sp.
GGGAATTATTACCATCATCAAAGTAGATATTTGTTTTTGTATCAGACGTTACATCAAAGTCAAAAGTGATATAGCTAACATTTCTATCCGATGGACTACTGTTTGCATATATAGTACCTTTTTTCATAAAGAAGTTTTTACCGTCGGCGGAAGAAACAGGACTAAGCATCATATCGCTTGCTTTGTCAACATAATTATTAAGGGAAATTGCTGAATCCTTGCCCTTTTCAAGCTTAACCTGTTGATAATACTCTGTGTTTCCGCCCGGCACACGCTGAATGTCACCATTCATTTCGACATCAAGTGTTGTTGCCTGTTCAACCCAGCTGTATGTGGCAAATCCGCCCACAGCCACAATAAGGACAAGTGCCACAACTGAAAGTAATATATTAAAATTTCTGCCTCGTTTTGTTGAAGCTGATTTTTCCTTTTTCATTGTGACACCTCCTTTTATATTTTAATGATGATAAATATTATTTTCCGTATCCGTAAGCTGTTTCATCAGCATTTGGTAATACTGTCATCTTCCATGGCTTTGATAGCGAGAACATCTGCTTACCGTGGCCATCATTGCATCCATCACCTGTGAGATATTTTTCAAGCTTATAACTATTGTTATTAGTTGTTGTTACATCTACATTTGCCTGATTATAATGATAAACCACTCCTGAGGTTGAAGAAGTATCCTTTCCCCAAGCCATTTCAGATGTTTTTGTTCCAGCCGCAAATCTTGCAAATCTTACCAGAGGGTTGCCATCGTTAACTATGGCGGCATGATATGTAAATTCATTAACATCCGCACCATATTTGATGTCATACATCTTTTGGAAAGCTCCGCCCTGATTTTCAGGATGGCAATAAGCACCCATAGTTTCGGCTGAATCCTTATGATAGAAGTAAATAGGTGAAGTTCCTCGGTAGTAAGTTTTTTCTCCTGTTAGAGCAAAGAATTTTGAAGATAGACTATATTTCTGACCTGTCCAACTATTACCGCTCATTAACTTATATTTTTTATTATCGTTTTTATCCTCTGCACAACGATAGAAATTAATATATTTGCCATCCATACTTTGAGGTAGTGTAATACGCCAAAAACGGTCGTATTGATAACTCATCTTATACCTTAACTGAACAGTTTTATTATAGCTTGTTGTGTACTGATAATCAATATAGGTTGAGCCATTGTCTAAACCTACCAAGCCTGTGTCAGTTGCATCAAAGGTGTAAACATATGTCATACCTGAATCGTGATTTAATGTTTCGTTTTCATCCCATATACCGGCAGAACATTTCTCCATGCCCACAGTTTCCGGCTCATATTGTCCGAATATCTTGTATGTGCGTGTAATGCCAACTTCTTTTTGGGCGTCAGTTCCATTATTGAATAATTCTTCGGCGCCAGGAATAGTCAATTTATACTCTCCGTAACCCCAAGTATTCCAATTACCGTTTTCCGGGTCATCAGGATTATACCTTTGAATGTATATGTTTGTTACATTCTGAGGAATAAGCGCTGTCCATGTATATGTTGCACTGTCATAGGTCATTTTATAGCTTGGATTCTCATATGGTTTTTTATTTGAATCATAGTTATCCGCATCAAAAACAAACAGATAACAATTATCATCATCAACCCAAGTTTCCTGAGTTAAGTCCATTACACGAATTGTGTTAACATAATCCTGTGTAGTCTTTATGTTTATGCTTGCAGAAATGTCAGTACCTGATATTTCATCAGGGAAATCTCCGCTTGCACCTTCAAGCCAAAGAGTAATAGTAACAAATTTTTTCTTGTTTGCATCAATGGTAAACAAAGAGTTTGCTTCCCCTGAATAGGAATATGTTGCAAAAGCCTCGGCTGTTTGTGAACCACTGAGGGCAGTAGCTTTACCTTCATTATCAATAGAGCTAACAGCGTCAGTATGTACAGGATAACCAACTGATGCAGATGAAGAAAATACCTTTGGAGCATTACCGTCATGGGTATCAATAGACATCCTAACATACTCAGCACCAGTGCCGGTTATTTTAGAAGTACTTGAAAGATAAACATCTGTATCTACACCGGAAGGTGAAGAAATATAGAAGGAAAAGGCAACATATCTCATATTAGCCGGTGGTGCAGTACCCTTTTTACCGTCATAAACATCAGCAGGATTTGCCTCTCTGAAACGAAGCTCATTGGTAGAGGTTTTTCCGTCACCATTTCCGTTGTTGCTATCGTCGGGAACATACACATTCCTGCCATCAACTGAGGAAACTTCTCTTAAAACAAAATCCTTGATTTCAATTTTACCGTTTGTAACATTATCGCCGGAAATATCAAGGTCGGGGGTAACATCAAAGGAAAGATTGTTGCTTGAATCCACTTCGCCCTCATTACCGGCTTCAACCCAAGAGTAGGTTGCTACCACAAGGAGGCACATTATCAGAACCAAAGATACAACAGACACAATTACGCCTGTTTTTCTGCTGTTTATAATAGAGTGAACTGTATCTTTCATAATTGCCTCCTTTCGTAAATTCTAAACTAATTATGAAGTTTGTTTTTCAATCCCAACAAAACGCAATGTTGCGCCAAACTTGCCACCGGCAAAGGCTTGCCTTGCCTCGGCATCGCAGCCCTCTACCCATATTACAACATTGATTGAGCCTTTGTAATATGTATCGTTCTCCGATGCTTTTGTAAGTTCGACTAACTCAAAACCAGTTTTACCGCCACTTGTTGTTGATAAATTGTCATTTCCGGCAATTACTTTGGCAGC
Source organism: Ruminococcus sp. (assembly GCA_034116205.1). Lineage (GTDB taxonomy): Bacteria > Bacillota > Clostridia > Oscillospirales > Acutalibacteraceae > Ruminococcoides. The sequence goes on from JAXESA010000246.1 coordinate 2,766, forward strand.
ATTGGCAATTGTACCGTCAGATTTGTAATAATAGTGTGTTTTTGAATTTGGATATGCCTGAACAGAAGATTTAATATTATAGGAAGTAGAAAGATCGCTTGATGATGTACCACCGTGAATGGTTTTGGCTATATCTCCACCATTTGGATATGTTTCATAGAAAATATTAGGTCGAGGTATCCAAAGGCACTTCACATCAGTTTTTCCAGCATTCAGAAAAGCAAATCTTGTTGCACCAACAATGCAGTCCTTAGAGACTGATACTTCGCCTGTACCACCTGTTACCCCTTTAACAGTACTTTTGTTTCCAACTTCTTCGGAAGTGCCAACTAATTTTTTATTATTTACTTCGGCTGCACCCAAAACTTGAGAACCATCACCAAGATAAACAGTCATAGCCTTCTTTGAACGGAAGTATATTGTTTTGATTTTATAATCTGAACTCTGAGTCTGACCTTCTTTATCTTTACCTGACAAATTCGCATTCCAGGCATTTAAATTAGCTTTATCAGGAACTGATAGCGTGGAATTATTTGTTGAAGATTTGATAGAAGGACGGACAAATTTAGTCGGTAATCCACTGCCGGTAATATCCTGAGCTAAAGAGCTACTATTAAAGCTAAGTGTCTGCGAAAATGCATAATTTGTATCGTCAAGGCTTACCTCCAAATCAGAAGAGCCTTGGAAGGCAATCTCGTTAACATTTATATCGTCAACAGTATTTCTGCTGAACCAAGCATAGGTGGCTACAACAATCAGCACTACCATAAGCAAGGCATTAACACAAAGGAGGATTCGCTTTTTATTCTCTTTTGATATGAACTGTTCTTGTTTCTTGTTGTTCATAATAATTCCTCCTTAACTAATGGTTGTTGCAATGAATTGCAGGTTCACTTTGATTTTTCCTTTTTCCATAGGCTTTTTAGCCTCTCGGTCAAAGCCCTCTGCAAAAATCCGGACTTTCATTTTTCCGACATAATATGTTTTGCCGTCTATTTCCTTTGTTGTCTTTAATTCAACAAGCTTTTTGCAATCGCTTGGAGAAGTCTTGTACTCCTTTGGATCCAAAGCTGCTTTTGTTTTTGTTTTATCGTCGAAGTAGTAATATTTATCTTCTTGTACACCTTCTGGCTTTGTGTTATCTGTACGCATACCATAGTTGATAAAATTTGTTCCAATCTTTTGATAAATCATATAGCCATCACCATAATTTGAATTTGGGGATAACTCAAACTTAGTACCATCCGAAGACAAAGTTACATACCTAATATTTTTGTTACCCTGACTATCTGTGGAGATGTACGCAAGAAGCTTTTCGTGAATTGTGTTTCCTTTTTCATCAGTTGTAGTATTTCTGTTCGTTACTATATAGAAATAACTTGCGTTACTTTCATCAGACACAGTTAATTTACCACTACTGTCAACGGAAAGATATTTACTAGTTGCCTGAGTGGAGGTGTTGCTGAATTTATAATAACGAACTCCATTTGAATCTTTTTCATAAGAAGCAACCTGAAGGTCACAGGATGAACGGCCTGAAGCAAAAAGAGGATCAACAGCCTTCAAATCATTATGCATACCTTTTACGGCTTCGCCAGAAGTGCGTGTCACCACAATTGTATCACCTGGGTTAAGTTTTCCTGTATTTTCATTATTTGAGATTGTAACATCATTTTTACCCGGAGTTGCAAAAGTAATTTTGCCGTTTTCAACATTAGGTTCATATACAAATCTTACCAATCTGGATGCAGTTTCGTCAAAAGGAAGAAGAGTATTATAGTAGATTTTTCTAAATGTATAATTCTCATAAGTGAAATCACTAGGCTTTGTTGCACCATTTTTTGTAAGGCTAAGGGTAAATGTGTTATTATCTATGTTCCAGTAGGTACCGTCAAAATTGGTTTCAGCAACAGCACTGGATAAAAAGCCGTTCATATTACTGCCTTGGGCAGTGGACTCCCATGATTTTTCAGTATTGCTATTATTAATTAAGAATATCTGCTCATTTCTACCTGCGGAAGGAACAAGGGTATAGAACTGGCAATAATATGCACCTTCTCTTCCCTCAATTGGTATGAGAGGAACAGCGTACATACTTCTTAAAACCTCAGCATTCTCTGCTGCTGACAAAGAAGAACTCATTGGCTTACTGGATGTCCAAAGATAATACTTCGGTCCGCTATAGTCAGGGGGGAAATCACCTGTGACACTTCCTCCTGTGGAAGTCGATACACTTCCACCGTAATTATCAGGCATCTTTGTATATTTTACATTTTCACTTGATGTAGTAGTTAACTGAT
>JAXESA010000247.1:0-5559 GCA_034116205.1 Ruminococcus sp.
AATTCTTTTGTTTTAATTTCCACAAAAGAATTAAGAGTTCCCGACTACATCAAGGAAATTATGAACAACTCCGGTTGTCCATTTGAAGAGGTTGAAAATTTACAGGATAATATTTTTGACCTTGATGTTCTCTATATGACACGAATTCAGCGTGAAAGATTTGCAAGTCCGGAGGAATATGAATCTCATAAGAGTATTTATGTTCTTGATGCTGAAAAAATGAAAAAAGCTAAGGAAGATATGATTATCCTCCACCCACTTCCAAGGGTAGATGAAATTGCAGTTGAAGTTGATGACGACCCAAGAGCCTGTTACTTCAAGCAAGCTGTCTATGGTATGTATGGCAGAATGGCGCTTATTATGCTACTTCTTGAGGACAAGGACTATTTCTTCCAAAACGAGAATGAGAGAACTACAACTGATAAACTGTGCAATAATCCAAGATGTATAGTAAGGCAGGAACACTACTTGCCGAAATATTATTATGAAAAGAACGGACACAAAGTATGCACTTACTGTGACCATATAATTGAATAATTTGTTCGCAAAATAGTTACTCCCGACTTTTTGTCGGGAGTTTTTGTTTCTGACTTATATTATTTTGTACCGAAAATTCTATCGCCTGCATCGCCAAGTCCGGGCATAATGTAGCAATTTTCGTTCAGGGTTTCGTCCTTTGCAGCACAGAAAACCTGTACATCAGGGTGAGCCTCTGTCAAAGCCTTGATGCCCTGTGGGGCGGCAATGATGCACAAAAACTTTATTGAGTGAGGATTGCTCTTTTTGATGATGTTAATTGCGTCAACCGCACTTCCACCTGTTGCAAGCATTGGGTCAAGGACAAACACATCCCTTTCCTCAATGTCGGATGGTAGCTTGTTGTAGTATTCAACAGGCTGATGTGTTTCTTCATCACGGTAAAGACCGATATGACCAACCTTAGCAGCCGGAACCATCTCCAGCATAGCGTCAAGCATACCTAAACCTGCTCTTAAAATCGGTACAAAGGCAAGTTTTCTGCCTGCAATAACCTTTGACTTTGTTGTAGTCATAGGTGTTGTAACTTCTACCTCTTTCAGTGGCAAATCTCTTGTTGCCTCGTAGCACATAAGCATTGAAACCTCTGAAACAAGCTCCCTAAAGAGCTTACTTCCTGTGTTTTCATCCCTCATATGGGTTAGCTTATGCTGGATTAGTGGGTGGTCAAAAATTGTAACTTGATTTTCCATTTTACGCCAACTTTCTTTATATATTCTTTATATATTAAATTTTATAGGTTCCGTTTTCAATAGCAGTTATCATATCTATTCTTCTGTTATGCCTGTCGCCCTCAAATGGTGTGTTGATAAAAATGTCGGCAAATTTAACAGCCTCTTCTTCTGTAATTACTCTTCCACCCATACAAAGTATGTTTGCGTTGTTGTGACGACGAGTCATTTCAGCACAAAACTCATTGCTGACAACAGCGGCTCTAATGCCCTTTACCTTATTTGCAGCCATAGAGATGCCGATACCTGTTCCACAGCAAAGAATTCCAAGTTCAGTTTCACCACTTGTAACCGACTGTGCAACCATAAAGGCATACTCCGGATAATCAACGCTTTCTTCTGTAAAACATCCAAAATCCTTGTACTCTATACCCTTATCCTCTAAATACTTAATTACAGCGTTTTTTATGTTAAGTCCGCCGTGGTCGCAACCTAAAGCTATCATTTTTATCCCCTCTTCTTCCTTAATTCCTGTTCAGCCTGAGAAAGCTTTAAATATGAGGGAAGTAGCTCTTCCCCACTCTTTTTATTTTCAAGACAGTCATATGCAATTAACGCAGTGTTAATACCCTTTTGAAGATTATCGTAATAGTCAGGAAATTTAAAATTATCCTTAAGCATATTATTCTCTTCAAAAAACTCCTTTACCTTGTCCTGACCGTCGCCAATGACAAAAACATCACCATCATACTCTGAAATTTCTAAGTACAAATCCTTAATAAGAATTGTCCTGTCATCCTTAATTTTTTCTGCCTTACCATCAATGATTTGATAGTTTGAATTGTAAACTTGATTTCTTCTTGCATCCATAACAGCCACAACAAGACCGTTTTTATCCTTGCAGTTATAGGCTATTGAATCAAGTGTGCTGACCTCGTAACAAGGAATATACTTGTCAAATGCAAGACCCTTTACAACAGCCACCCCTATTCTGATACCCGTAAATGAACCGGGACCATTATTAACAGATAAGGCATCAATATCATCAAGTGAAAGTCCGTTGCGTGTGAGAATTTCGTCAATCATTGGGAGTATTGTTTCGCTGTGGGTCAGTCCCTTATCCAAAAACAACTCATCAATTATCTGGTTATCCTCACAAATACCAACGGATGAAGTTTTTGCAGAGGTATCTATACCAAGAATTTTCATTAAAGTTCAATTCCTTCAATATCAATTATTCGCTGATTTTCACTTTCTCCCTGACTGATTTCAATACGGATATAGTCATCAGGTAAAGCGTTTTCAATATTTTCGCTCCATTCAATAATCAGAACGCCGGTATCTAAATAGTCAAAAAATCCTGTACTGTAAAGGTCGTCATAGGTATTTATCCGGTACATATCAAAGTGGTAAACCGTATATTTCGCATCATACTGATTCACAAGAGAGAATGTGGGACTTTGAACACCGTCACCAAAGTCAAGACCTTTGCAAATGCCTCGGGTAAAGGCAGTTTTGCCCATACCCAAGCCACCAAAAAATGCAATTACTTCATTGCCATTTAGCTTTTCAGCAAGATTCATTGCTAGTTGTTCAGTTTCTTCTACGGAATGTGAAATATATTTCATCAGAACAGACCGCTTATTTTGCTATTTTCATCAACATCAATACGGTTAGCCGCAGGCTGTTTCGGAAGTACGGGCATTGTCATAATATCACCGGTATATACAACTACAAATCCGGCACCGTTTGAAATTCGTACATCTCTGACTGTAATATCAAAGCCTTTTGGAGCACCTAAAAGCGTTGGATTATCAGAAAGTGAATACTGAGTCTTTGCCACACAAACAGGAAGTTTATCTCCGCCAAGAGCGACAACATCCGCCAAAGCTTTCTCTGCCTTTGTGGTAAAGTTAACACCGTCAGCACCGTAAATTTCTGTTGCTATTTTATTTATCTTTTCTTTTATTGTAAGGCTATCATCGTAAAGAAGTTTGAAGTCAGATGGCTTTTCACAAGCCTCAACAACCTTTTTAGCAAGGTCCGTGCCGCCTTCGCCACCGTTGCAGAATACATCAGAAAGTGCAAATTCTGCGCCCATATCGTGGCAGTAGTCCTCAATATATTTTAGTTCTTCATCTGAGTCTGTATAGAATCTGTTTATTGCTACAACAACCGGAACTCCGTACTTACGCATATTGCTGATGTGAACACCAAGGTTTACGATACCCTTTTTAAGAGCATCTAAATTAGGCTCGCTAACCTCTGCCTTTGGAACACCACCGTTGTATTTTAATGCACGACAAGTTGCAACAACAACTATACAAGATGGTGCAATGCCTGCAAATCGACACTTGATGTCAAGGAACTTTTCTGCGCCAAGGTCAGAACCAAAGCCAGCCTCTGTAATGCAGTAGTCGGCAAGTTTTAGAGCAAGCTTTGTTGCCCTGATAGAGTTACATCCATGGGCAATATTTGCAAAAGGCCCACCGTGCATAATTGCAGGAGTACCCTCAAGGGTTTGTACAAGGTTTGGTTTAATTGCATCCTTAAGAAGGGCTGTCATAGCGCCGTCTGCCTGTAAATTCCTTGCGAAAACCGGCTTTCCGTCATATGTGTAAGCAACAAGAATATTTCCAAGTCTTTTTTTAAGGTCAACAATGTCACTGGCAAGGCAGAGAATTGCCATTACCTCTGAAGCAACAGTAATGATGAATCCATCTTCACGAGGAACGCCGTTAATTTTTCCCCCAAGACCTACTACAACATTTCTAAGTGCCCTATCGTTCATATCAAGGCATCTCTTTATAAGAATTCTTCTGGGGTCGATACCAAGCTGATTTCCCTGTTGCATATGGTTGTCCAGCATAGCGCACAAAAGGTTATTTGCCGATGTTATTGCGTGCATATCCCCTGTGAAATGCAGGTTGATATCTTCCATTGGCAGAACCTGAGCATATCCGCCACCGGCTGCACCGCCCTTAATGCCAAATACAGGGCCTAAAGAGGGTTCCCTAAGTGCGATAATTGCTTTTTTGCCTATCTTCGCCATAGCCTCGCCAAGTCCTGCTGAGGTTGTGGTTTTGCCCTCTCCCGCAGGAGTTGGGTTGATGGCTGTAACAAGAACAAGCTTACCGTCCTTTTTATTTTCCAGCCTGTTTGCAAGCTCGTCGGAAAGCTTTGCCTTATATCTTCCGTAAGGCTCAAGTTCCTCTTCCTTTATTCCTAAATCAGCGGCAACATCCTTAATAAGTCGAAGCTCTGACTGTTGTGCAATTTCAATATCAGTTAGCATTACATACTCCCCTTTGTACTTAATAATAGAATTATAGCATAAAACATATTGGAATGAATTGCTGTTAAAGAATTATAAGCTATATTTAAATAAAATCTTGATATTAGTTAAGGTTTTTATTATAATAGTTAAGAAATATATGAAAGGTGGTGGCTATTAATTAAAAATTTAATACACACGGTTCGTGACTACATCAAAAACACGGATAAAATTCTTTGGTTGCTTACCCTTGCCGCCACAGCGTACAGCTTTGTGCTGATTTACAGTATGCAGCGTTCAACAGGAAGCAATTATTTGAAATCCCAGTTTTTTGCTGTTATGATTGGCATTGTGGGTGCAATCTTGTTTTCCATTATTGATTACACCAATATGATACGGTTTTGGTATGTTTCAGCCATTGCAGGAGTTTTGCTTGCAACATCCGTATTTCTATTTGGTATCACTGTTGAAGGAACCGATGACACTGCATGGATTAGTCTTCCCGGTGGAATTACCTTTCAGCCATCAGAGCTTATAAAAATTTGCTTTATCTTAACTTTTTCTAAGCATTTAAGCTATCTGTCGGAGAAAAACCTTATACACAGTGCTAAAGGTGTAATTTTTCTCTTTATTCACGCCTTAATTCCTGTAGCTATCATTCATATTCAGGGTGATGACGGCTCTGCATTAATCTTTTTGATGATGTTTGCAGTAATGTCCTTTACTGCCGGCGTTCAAATAAGATATTTTGTGGGAGCAATATGTGCCTGTCTTGCTTGTATTCCTGTTATCTGGAATTTTGTTATGAACGATGAGCATAGAAACAGGATTATTGCACTTTTCGACTTAGATGGAAACGCACTATCCGACTATGGTTGGCAACAATACCAAGGAAAGGTTTCTATTGCGTCAGGAGGTGTATTCGGTACAGGTCTCGGAGAAGGCACACGAGTACAAAACAACATTGTTCCCGAACAGCAAAACGACTTTATCTTTACCGTTGCCGGTGAAGAACTGGGCTTTATCGGTTGCCTGTTCTTAATACTTATACTTATACTTTTGATGGTGAAAATCATT
>JAXESA010000248.1:0-23785 GCA_034116205.1 Ruminococcus sp.
ATCACTACCGTCAATCCAACCCTCAGTTTTTACATAACCCTTTACAGCGTCAATGCCAACAATAATTTTGTCGCCGAAATTCCTCACTGCATCTGTTACAAGCTTTGGATTTTTAACAGCAACAGAGCCAAGCACAACCTGGTTTACTCCGTGGGTCAGGTAGTACTCGATGGCATCCATACTGCGGATACCTCCGCCAACATCAACACGGAGTCCCGAGGATTTTGCAACATCGCAAATAAGCTCCTTGTTTTTCATTTCCCCGTCCTTTGCTCCGTCAAGGTCAACCATATGCAAATACTTTACGCCCATATCCTTAAAGGACTTTGCAGTTACATAAGGGTCTTCGGCAACCTTTTCCGCTGTTTTGTAGTCACCTTTTTTCAGGCGAACGCAGGTGCCGTCCTTAATGTCGATTGCAGGGATAACATACATTAAACATCAATCTCCTTTCCAATTAAATCTACAAGATTTTCAATCTCAGCCTTGCGTAGTTTTAGACTTGCAACATTTGCTATCAACCTTGCGGAGATTGGGCAAACATCCTCAACCACCTCAAGACCGTTTTCCTTTAAGGTTGAACCTGTTTCAACAATATCTACTATTGCGTCGCTCAAACCAATTAGGGGACCAAGCTCAACAGAACCTTCAATTTTGATAACCCTGACATCCATATTCTTTTCTTCAAAGAATGTCCTTGTAACATTAGGGTACTTTGTGGCAATGGTAATTGCCTTGTAGCCGGAATAAATATCCTTGCCCTTTTGTGTAGCAAGTGCAAACTTACATCTGCCAAAGCCAAGGTCAAGGAGCTCGTAGAAACAATGTCCGTTTTCAAGGATTGTATCCTTGCCCACAACTCCAAGGTCGCAAACACCGTTTTCTACATATGTAATAACATCAGCCGCCTTAGCCAAAACGACCTCAATTTCTCCGTTGCCAATGGGCAAAATCAGTTTTCTGCCCTTATTTATAACTGCGTCGCAGTCATAACCGATTTTTTGAAATAATTTAATTGTATCCTTTTCAAGCCTTCCCTTTGTGAGGGCTATTCTCAATGGCTGCATATTACCCACCTATATTAATAATATTCTTTATGCCCACTTTTTCGGCATATGCCTTTGTTTCTTCAAGGGTTTCAAAGGTGCTGAAGGTTGCACTTGCTCCCTCATTTGAAAGCTCCTTAACCTTTTCTAAACCCTCTATCTCAAAACCTTCATTTGCAAAAACAATAGTTTCGGGAACAGGAGCCATATCCTTGCTCTTGTCCTTAAGATTGATTTCAACAAGGTGGTCAATATTTACCGCAAAGCCTGCCGCACCTGTTGGGAAATCAAAGTTGGACATCAGCTTGTCGTATCTTCCGCCGGAAATAACCTCGTCACCAATTCCGTTTACAAATGCTGTAAATACTATTCCGCTGTAATAGTTCGTCTTTTGTACAATGCCAAGGTCAATGATAAGCTTGTTACCAAGGTTAAGCTTTGACAAATCCTGATAAAGCTCCTTAAGGTATCTAAGGGAATTTTCTGCCTTTGTACCGTTGCACAGTTTTAAGGCTTTGTCTATAACCTCTACACCACCAAACAGGCGAGGTAGCTTGCGAATTGCAGTTACCTCAGGGGAAGGTGGCAGTTTATCAAGAATAGTGTTGAGGCTCGAATAATTTTTGCTCTCAATACTTGAACGGATCGCTTCAACAGTTTCGCTATCTACATCCATCTTCTCAACAAGAGCGTTGAAAAATCCTGCGTGACCGATTTCGATACGGTAATCCTCAACAGTCGCAGAAAGACAGTCGATGGCTGTTGTAAGTACTTCAAGGTCTGCCCTCTTGCCTGTTGCACCAATAAGCTCAACGCCCATCTGCATAATTTCATTACTTCTGCCAAGGAGTGTTGGGTTGTTGCGATATACAGACTGACCGTAAAAAAGCCTTAGTGGCATATGGTAATTTTTAAGTCTTGTGGCTGCCATTCTTGCAATAGGCAAAGTTGAATCAGGACGCATAACAAGGAGTCTGCCCTTGTTATCCGTTGTTTTAAACATATTCTCCTGGGGATAACCGGAGTCCTCCATTGAGAACAAATCATAAAATTCTATGCAAGGGGTATCCACACGGAAATATCCCTTTGACATAAAGCAATCTTTTATTTTTGACTGAATATCACAGGAGGAAATACATTCTTCAAACAAATAGTCCTTTGTTCCCTCAGGTGTAATCAATAAATTCCTTCTCATATAACACCTCTCACTTTAGTGTGCTAATATGTTAACACACTAAACATAATATGTCAACAATTAATTTTTTGGTGGTTATTCCTCTTTCTTTAGTGGCTGTTTGGAAATATACTCCTTATTTTTCAGAAGTCTTTTGTTAACATCCTTTCCAAGGAGATTGTAGATGATTACAAAAACAGGTACTCCCAAAATCATACCAAACACACCGAAAAGTCCGCTACCCACAATGATACTGAACAAAATCCAAAATCCGGAAATACCGATTTTGTCGCCGATAATCTTTGGTCCGATAATGTTACCGTCAATCTGCTGAAGAATCAAAATTATAACTACAAACCATAAGCACTCCATTGGGTCAATCATCAAAAGTAAAAATCCACTTGGAATTGCACCCAGGAATGGTCCGAAGAAAGGAATAACATTTGTAACACCGACAACCACAGATATGAGAAGTGCATAGTCAAAACGGAATACAAGCAAAACAATGTAACAGAGAACACCCATAATCATGGAGTCGATTACTCTGCCTATGATGAAGTTACCGCAAACCTCATTGGACATCTTAGCAACTTCAAAGATTTTATCTTGCCACTTTTGGGGGGCATATGCCTTTGTGAGCTTTTTAACCTGTGCACACATAACATCCTTGTTAGAAACAAAGTAGATTGAAGCAACAATGCCGATAATCCAGTTGTAAGCACCATAGGAAACAACCTTTGCCGCAGAGAAAATCTCCGGGAATACTGTTGTAGATAGTTGTTTAATTGTTTCTGTAATATTTCCTCCGGAAATCATACCGACAAACTTGTTGATAATGTCAAACAATCCGTCACCAAGAGAAATAGATAATCCCAAGGTTGCATTTGCCCAATCAACAAACTTTTGGACTGCTTCCTCAAAGGTTGCAGCATACTGGGAAATAGACTTAGCAAGTTCAGAAAAACTATTGATAAGGCTTGGGATTATGATGAGCATTAAGAACACAATGACCATAATGGATATAAGATATGTGGTTATCACCGCCAGCGGCTTTTTTGCAGATAACAAAGCCTTGTGCTTCGTTCCCATATTTTTAAATACTTTATCATGGAAAAAGTTGTATGGAAACTTTAATATATAGGCGATTATCAGTCCATATACAAATGGCGTAAGCACACTTATGGTGGATGTGAACATACTCCACACCGTATTAAAATAGATAATAGCAAAGTACAGAAGTGCCGCAAAACCTATATACAGCAAACCTCTTTTTAATCTTTTGTTCATTGCATAAACCTCCTAAAATAGTGACATCTGTGAGCTTTCGGGCAAATCGTTGAGAGATCCAACGGAACGCAAGGTGTTAATTACTGCGCTTGACACCTTGGTTTTAATTGTCAATTCCTCAATGGACAGGTACTTTTCCTTTTTGCCACACTTAGCAAGGGAAATTGCAGCAGCCTCTCCTATACCTGCAAGTGACATAAAGGGCAGTCGTAATTTTCCGTCCTCTATCACAAACTTTTTAGCTTCTGATTTATATATATCAACAGGCAGGCACTCTATGCCACGAGCCATCATTTCGTTGATGATTTCAAGGGTAGAAAACTCTGACTGCTCTTTAGCTGAAGCTTCGTTGCCCTTTTGTTTTATCATCTTCATTTTTTCCCTGACAGCATCTCTGCCCTTCATAACGGTTTCTCCGTCAAAATCTTCACCACGAACGGTAAAGTAGGCGGCGTAGTATGCAAGGGGCTTATGCACCTTGTACCACCCGTATCTTAAGGTAGAAATCATATAAGCTGCAGCGTGAGCCTTTGGGAACATATATTTAATCTTCATACAGGAGTCTATATACCACTCTGGCACATCGTGTTCACGCATAGCCTTGAAATGCTCTTCGGTAAGGAGTTTTGTTGCGTTACCCTTACGTACAATCTCCATTATCTTAAATGCCATACCCGGCTCAAGACCTTTGTGCATAAGGGTTGTCATAATGCTGTCACGAGTACCGATAACCTCAGAAATTGTGCAGGTTCCGTTTTTGATAAGCTCTTGTGCATTTCCAAGCCAAACATCTGTACCGTGGGAAAGTCCTGCAATCTGCATTAGGTCAGCAAAGCAGGTTGGCTTTGCGTCAATCATCATTTGGCGAGTAAAGTTAGTACCACATTCCGGTAGGCTAAGTGTGCCTGTGGCACAGCCGATATCCTCCTCTGTTACACCCAAAGCCTTTGGAGAGGTAAAGAGAGAATACACCTCGGGGTCAGACATTGAAACATCCATAACAGGAATTCCTGTAAACTCCTCAAGGTAGTGATAAACTGTAGGAGCATCGTGTCCAAGCTCGTCAAGCTTACAGATTGTGTCGTGTATGGAGTGGAAGTCAAAATGGGTTGTAATATTGTCGGACTTCATATCATTTGCCGGGTGCTGAACAGGACAAAAGTCGTAAATTTCCTTGCCCTTTGGAACAACAACCATTCCGCCCGGATGCTGACCTGTTGTTCTGCGTATGCCTGTACAACCGGTGGCAAGGCGGAGTTCCTCTGCCTTACTATAAATTACATTCTTTTCTTCTTCATATTTTTTTACATAGCCAATGGCGGTTTTATCGGCAACTGTTGCAATAGTACCCGCCTTGAACACATTGTCGTGACCAAACAGCTCTTCGGTATATCTATGAGATTTGCTCTGATACTCACCGCTAAAGTTAAGGTCGATATCAGGAACCTTGTCACCCTTAAAACCAAGGAAGGTTTCAAATGGAATTTCGTGACCGTCACGGTCCATAAGAGTACCACATTCCGGACAATTCTTTGGTGGTAAGTCAAAGCCTGAACCATAGCTACCGTCGGTAATAAATTCGCTGTGCTTACACTTACTGCAAATGTAGTGAGGTGCAAGTGGGTTAACCTCGGAAATACCTGACATTGTTGCAACAAAGGAGCTACCAACAGAACCTCGTGAACCAACAAGATAACCGTGAGCCTCGCTGTCGGCAACCAGCTTTTGTGCTGTCATATACAGTACGGAGAAACCGTAGGTATTGATGGAGTTAAGCTCCTTTTCAAGCCTTTTTTGAACTATTTCGGGAAGTGGATCGCCGTATCGTTCCTTTGCTCTTTCCCATGTTATAGAATTAAGCTGTTCCTCTGCACCCTCAATAAATGGAGGAAAGTTTCCCGGTGGTATCGGCCTTACAAAGTCGCACATATCGGCAATTTTGTTTGGATTTTCCACAACTATTTCATATGCCTTTTCTTCTCCTAAATAGTCAAACTCCCTAAGCATCTCTTTAGTTGTTCTAAAGTAAAGAGGAGCTTGCTGGTCGGCATCTGTAAAGCCTTTTGATGCTTGGAGGATTTTTCTGTAATCCTTGTCGTGAGGGTCAAGGAAGTGAACATCACAGGTTGCGACAACAGGGAGATCAAGTTCTTCTCCAAGTCGGATTACTGTGCGGTTGTATTTTTCCAAATCTTCCCTTGTAGCACTTCCGTTACGCACCATAAATTCGTTGTTGCCCAGCGGCTGAATTTCAAGGTAGTCATAGAAAGATGCAATATCCTTTAGCTCTGCCCAAGGCTTTCCGCTGACAATAGCACGGAAAAGCTGTCCAGCCTCACAGGCTGAACCTATGATAAGCCCCTCCCTATGCTTGATAAGTTCTGACTTAGGGATTCGAGGCTTTCTGTAAAAATAATTCAGATGGGCATAGGAAATCAACTTGTATAGATTTTTAAGTCCAACCTGATTTTTTACAAGGATTATCTGGTGGTAAGCAGGGAGTTTCTTTTGGTCTGCTCCATTCAGACGAGTATTTATATCCAAAGTTGACTTGACATCGTAATCGTCCTTGAGTCTGTCGCAAAGGCAGATAAAAATTCTTGAAAGAATTTCTGCATCATCTGTTGCCCTGTGGTGGTTAAAGTCACCAAGACGAAGGAACTTGGCAACGGTATCAAGCTTACAGTTTTTGATGCCCGGCAGAATTGAACGACAGATTGCAACAGTGTCAATAGATGTAAGGTTATACTCCTCACCCATTCTGTCGCATACTGCTCTGATAAATGAGGTATCAAAGTCGGCATTGTGAGCAACAACCACTGCACCGTCAACAAATTCTAAGAATTTTTTTACAGCCTCTTCGTCAAGTGGAGCGTCCTTAACCATAGCATCGTTGATGCCTGTAAGCTGGACAATCTTTGATGGAATAGGACACTCCGGGTTGACAAAGGTTTCAAATGTATCTACTACAACACCCTTTTCAACCTTTACAGCACCGATTTCTGTAATCTTATCCTTCTTCGGTGAAAGTCCTGTGGTTTCTATATCAAAGCATACAAATGTACCGTCAAGACTTTCGTTCTGTTCACCTTTTACTGCTGAAACAAAGTCATCTACAAAATAAGCCTCACATCCATAGATAACCTTGATTTTATTTTCGTCTTTATTAATTTTCTCGGCGGCATTCATAGCCTCGGGGAAGGCTTGAGCCACACCATGGTCAGTAATGGCAACTGCCTTGTGACCCCATTTGTAGGCTCGGTTTACTATATCTTTTGCCGAAGAAACACCATCCATATCTGACATATTGGTGTGCATATGGAGCTCAACACGCTTTGTTTCGGCATTATCCACAACATCAATTTTTTCTGTATATCCAATGGAACGGGCATTTAGAACAAGCTCACCGGCGTATCTGTCAAACTCAATATCACCCTCTGCAAGAATAGTTTTGCCCTTGGAAACATCGTCAAGCACCTTTGTAGATGCTATATCGCCGAACACCTTAACATTTACAGAGCCTGTGTAGTCGGTGCACATAATGTTAAAAATGTTTTTGTCCCCTGACCTTGTGACCTTTTTTTCAACATTAAATACATCTCCCCAAACAACGATTTTGCCTGTATCGGGGGCAATTTCGCTCATTGGTGATGGGGATTTTTTGATCATTCTTCCGTAAAGAGGACGACACTCCTGTAAATTCACCTGGGGATAAAGGGAGTCGCCCTCTCTTACTTCTATAAACCCGTTTTTCTTTTCCTTACGCTCCTGTGCGTTATCAGCAAGTCGCTGTTCTTCTATGGCATAGGTCTTGGCAACAGCCATTGCTTCCTGCCTTACTGTTGTCTGTTCAACAAGCTTTTGTTCTTCTATATACTCTTCATTTTCGGCATCCATCTCTGTAAGTCCGTCAACGGTTACACTTATGTCACGGTTGAACTGTTCCTTCACAAGGTTTTTAAGCTCTTTGTCAAACTTTTTTGCCCTTAAAATATTACCGCCACCGTGTTTGATAGTGATTTTCAGATTATTACCATTAAGTGCAACATCACAGTCTTTAAATGTACCGTTAAGTGCCGGAATCTTTATTCTTAAGGTGTCTAGCAACTGATGAAAGCAATCAGCTGAAAAAAGCTCTTCACAGTACTTTGGAAAAATCTCCACACCGCTAAGTGCCAAGGAGGAATTCATAAGTTCGTCCTTAAGTGTGTTAAAATCTGCTGTGTTAAAAAGCTTACTGCACCTTACTGTAAATGACAATGTACGGTTACTGATGTTGATTCGTATATTTTCCACAGGGGAATTAAGCAAATCTGTATCTACTGAATCCCTGCATATGTAATCCGAAAAAATTTCTTTTACTGATTTCATAATTCTTCTTTCTTATAATTTATCTATTTCTTCAACTAATTTATCAAGGAGCTGTTCCTCGGGAACTTTGCAAATAATTTCTCCTTTTTTGAAGATAAGACCAACCTTATCTCCACCAGCAATTCCAATATCAGCTTCCCTTGCTTCTCCGGGCCCGTTTACAACACAACCCATAATAGCAACCTTTATGTTCTTTTTACAATCCTTAAGGCGCTCCTGTGCCTCAGTGGCAAGGGAAATTAGGTCAATTTTTGTTCTGCCACAGGTTGGACAGGAAACAAACTGAATACCACCGTCGTACATATCCAAGGATTTAAGAATATCCTTGGCGGCGTAGATTTCCTTAACAGGATCTGCTGTAAGACTGATACGAATTGTATCGCCTATGCCCTGCACAAGAAGTGCACCGATTCCTGCTGAGGACTTTATTATACCCATTCTCTCGGTGCCTGCCTCGGTTACTCCAAGGTGCAAGGGATAGTCGCACTTAACGGAGGCAAATCGGTAGGCATCCACCATATTTTTTACGGAAGAACTTTTCATTGAGAGAACTATGTCGTTAAAATCGAATTTTTCAAGAAGTGATGCGTGATAAAGGGCGCTGTCGCAAAGTGCCTCCGGTGTGGGACTACCGTACTTTGCAAGTATGGACTTTTCAAGTGAGCCGGAGTTTACTCCAATTCTTATAGGTATTCCGTTATTGGCACAGGCATCGGCAACAGCCTTTACCCTGCTGTCGTCACCAATATTACCGGGGTTAATGCGGATTTTGTCCACACCGGCTGAAACTGACTCCAAAGCAAGTCTATAGTCAAAGTGAATATCAGCAACAACAGGGATTGAAATGTTTTCCTTTAGGGCGGAAATCAGCCTTACAGCCTCCATATCGGGAACTGCCGCCCTGACAATATCACAACCAGCCTTTTCAAGCTGTTTTGCCTGTTCTACACTTTCATCAATATTATGGGCAGGTATATTCAGCATAGATTGGATTGCAACCTTTGCGTTGCCACCTATGAGAACATTTCCCGCTTTAACTTGCTTTTTACTAAACATAAAATCACCCTACTAACTTAAATACATCACTTACCGTAATCACAACTGTGAGGAGTATTAACAGAGCCATTCCAATGCTGTTTACAACAGCCTCTGCCTTTCTAGGAACAGGTTTTCTACGTATTGCTTCAATGAGCAAGAACACAAATCTTCCTCCGTCAAGGGCAGGGAAAGGCAACATATTGAATAGTCCAAGATTGACGGTAATAATCATCATAACATAAATGATACTGTTGACTGCGTCTAAAAATCCTGTCTGCAAGCTTTCCGAGGCTACCTCAGTTACTGCGGATGCAATTCCAACAGGACCTGACAAATCCTTAAAACCAAATTTTCCTGTTAAAAGTCCACCAAGGCTAGCATATACCATTTTACAGGTTGAAATTGTTTGCTTAAAGGTTTGGCTTATAACTGAACCAACGGTTTTGTCCATTTGTTCAACATAGAAGTCCATTGACATCTTTGGCTCGTCATCATCCTTTGTGGTGTAGGTGAAGAACTGGACATCATTAAGCATAACCTCTTCCCCATCTCGTTCAACCAAAATATCGGCTGTGTATCTTTGGCGGGTTTCCTTCACCTTTATTTCTTCTATTTTATAGTCTTTTATACCCAAAAGACTGTTGATTTCTTTATAGTATTCCTGATAAATATCGTTTGCACTTTTTTTATCAGTAACAGCATTGATTTTACCTGAGGCTGTTGTAAGAGTCTTATTAAGTGCATTAATGGTTTCATCAGAAATGCTTTCGCCTTGCTCCTGTACAGCTTTTGCCGCCATATTGTACAGATTATTACAGCAATCCTCCTTATAAACTTCAAGGGTGTCACCCTTTACTGTCCTTAAATCAGCGGTAGAAATAGGATAGCTGAAATCCATACTGGTGTTAATTCCGTAACCGTTGATTTCCTTAATCTCATCCCCTACCTGAAGTCCGCTGTTGGCTGTGTATGAGGTTGGCGGAAATGAAGACACAGTTGTGGTGCTGAATGAATCCTGTTGTACCACAATGACGAACATCAAAAGAAGTCCAAGGATAATGTTCATCACAGCGCCGGCAATAATTACAATCATCCTCTTCCAGATTTTTGCATTGTTAAAGGCACGAGGCTCGGGGGATTCTTCATCCTCACCCTCCATTGCACAGTAACCGCCTATAGGAAACAGGCGAAGGGAATACTTTGTTTCTCCTTTTCCAAAGGAAAAAATCTTTGGGCCCATACCAAGGGAGAATTCGTTCACCTTGATACCGCTTTTTTTAGCTGTGATAAAGTGACCGAACTCGTGGATAAAAATTATCAGTTCAAATAATAAAACACCGATTAGTATTAATGCTATTGTTGTTAAAACAGAAGTAATTTTAATCTCCTCCATTACTTGACAGCATCATAAACATACTGTCTTGCAGATTTATCCGCATTTAAAACATCTTCTACTCTCTTAATCTCATTCTTCTTCACGTTTTGGAGTGCGTCACTAACAAGATCGCCAATTTCAAGGAATTTAATTTTTCCCTCACGGAAAAGCTTGTTTGCAACTTCATTTGCACCGTTTGCTATTGCCGGGGCAGTACCACCCATTCTGATTGCCTCTTTACAAGAGGTAAGGCATTTAAAGGTGCTATAATCCGGTTTTGAAAATGAAAGGCTTGCAACCTCTGATAAATCAAGCTCATTTACAGGGCTTTCAAACCTGTTTGGATAGGTTATGGCGTACTGAATTGGAATGCGCATATCAGGCAGTCCAAGCTGGGCAATTACTGAATTATCCACAAACTGAATCATACTGTGGATAATAGACTCCCTGTGAACAACCACATCAATTTTGTCCTCAGGCATATCAAAAAGCCAGCTTGCCTCGATAATTTCCAGCCCCTTATTCATCATAGTAGCTGAATCAATGGTGATTTTTTCACCCATTGACCAGTTGGGATGATTTAGCGCCTCTTTAACCGTTACATTCCTAAGGTCATCTTTTGTCTTACCGAAGAAAGGACCTCCTGAAGCAGTTAAAATCAATTTTTTCAGTTCTTTTTTATCATTCATACCCTGTAAGCACTGAAAAATAGCAGAATGTTCGCTGTCAACAGGGTACATATTAACATTATTCTTTTTTACTGCGTCCATTACAAGGCTACCGCCTGCAACAAGGGTTTCCTTGTTGGCAAGGGCAACATCCTTGCCGGCATTAAGGGCGCTTAATGTTGGGGTAAGTCCAACCATTCCCACAAGGGAATTTAGCACCATATCGGCACTACTTATAACAGAAGCCTCAATAAGACCGTCCATACCACAAAGAACCTGTGTATCGGTATCGGCAATTTTCGTCTTAAACTCTTCTGCCTTTTCTTGCGAAAAAACAACAGCAAGAGAGGGTTTAAACTCTCTTACCTGTTGTTCTAAAATATCAATATTACTATATGCAGTAAGGGCGCATATATTTAAGTTAAGCTTTCGGGCTACATCAAGAGCCTGTGTGCCGATTGAGCCTGTAGAGCCCAGAATTGAAAGTGTATTAACCATAATTACCTCTTATAGTATTATAATGGTGAATAGAGAAACAATATAAACAAGAGGAGCTGTAACCACAACGCTGTCAAATCTGTCAAGCACACCGCCGTGTCCCGGTATAATGCTACCATAGTCCTTGATGCCAAGATTTCTTTTAATGATTGAAAAACCAAGGTCACCAAGCATAGACAGAGGTGTGTTAATAATTCCAATTATGATAAGTGCAAAGTAGTTTACATAGCTATAACCAAAGATAACATCAAAGATAAAGCCAAAAATTAAAGCACTTAAAACCCCTGCCAAAAGTCCCCCTAAAGCTCCCTCAACAGTCTTTTTAGGGCTGATTTTTGGACAAAGCTTACGCTTGCCCAGCTTAACACCTGCAAAATAAGCGCCTGCATCTGCAACCCAAGGGATACCTATTGTAAGCACTGCAAAAAAGGCACAATAGTGAGGATAAGATGTCATAATATTCGTAATTGATGCTATTCCTGTTGAAATCAACACAGTTGTGAAAAAAGAATAGGCAATATCTGACAGCTTAATAGTTTCGTAGAAAAACACCATTGAGCTTAACAGAGCAATGGTGAACACAAAGAATGGCAAAAACCAAAACCTTGTGAAGGAAACCATTGGCATTGCAAAGGCGTAGGAAAGGCAAATTGCGCTGATTCTGTAATCCTTAAGAACCTTTTTAGCCATAAGTACTTCGCATACCATAAGTACAGTAAGTAAGGATAAAATTACTGTTGTAATAAACGGTGTAAGAAACTGGCTGAGTAACAAAATTACAATTATTGCCGGAATTCCAACTGCTGAAGTAATAACTCTTGTTTTCATAACTTCCCCCTATACTCCTCCAAAACGACGATTGCGTTTTGCGTATTCAATGAGAGCGTAATTCATATCGTCAAAATTAAAATCAGGCCACAATTTATCCATAATCACATATTCTGCATATGCAGACTGCCACAATAGGAAATTGGATGTACGGTATTCACCGGAGGGTCTGATAATTAAGTCAGGGTCAGGCTGACCGGCAGTGTATATGCTGTCTGAAATCAACTTTTCGTCAATATCCTCAACAGCAATTTTGCCCGACTTAACCCTTTCTGCAATAGACTTTGTCGCCATAACAAGCTCGTCACGACCGCCATAGTTCATAGCAAGGTTAAGAACCATACCGTCCCTGTCCTTGCTTCCCTCTTGTGCATCAATCATAAGACTTTGAATTTCAGGAGAAAAACCTGTTATGTCCCCGATGAATTTAAGCTTGATTGTGTCGTCCTGAAAGTCCCTTAGAGCCTCTTCAAGATACTGCTTAAAAAGCTTCATAAGGGCATCCACTTCATCCTTTGGGCGCTTCCAGTTCTCTGTGGAAAAGGCATACATAGTAAGGTACTTTATGCCGATGTCACTGCAATAGCGGATGATTTTCCTGAAATTCTTTGCACCAGCAGAATGACCGGCACTTCTGGGCAACCCCCTTTTCTTTGCCCAGCGACCGTTACCGTCCATAATTATGCCCACATGATTTGGAAGTACTATGTTGTCTATTGATAAATTTTGTTTCTTTTTGAAAATAGCCATTTTAGATTGCCATAATTTCCTTTTGCTTTTTACTTGACAGTGCATCTACTTCCTTTGCGCACTTGTCTGTAATATCCTGAATTTTCTTTTCACCGTCTTTTTGGTCGTCCTCGGTGATTTCACCGGACTTTTTAAGCGCTTTGATTTTGTCGATAGCTTCACGGCGGGCATTACGGATTTGTACCTTTGTGTCCTCTGCCATTTTGCTGACATCCTTAACGATGTCCTTTCTTCTCTCCTCTGTAAGAGGTGGGAAGATAAGTCTTAGCACCTTACCGTCATTTTGAGGGTTAATGCCTATATCTGACATCTGAATTGCCCTCTCAAGCTCCTTTAAAAGAGAAACATCCCAAGGCTGAACAACAAGTGTTCTTGCCTCTGTAACAGAAACAGCAGCAACCTGATTTACAGGAGTTGGAGTTCCGTAGTAGTCAACAGTTACCTTGTCAAGAACTCCGGGATTTGCTCTGCCGGCACGGATTGAGCCGTACTCTGACTCAAGATGCTCAATTCTTCTATGCATTTTTTCTTTGGTTTTATCAATTACATTTTTCATATTATCCTCCGTAATTAACCGCAAACTGTGCCGATATTTTCTCCGCACACGGCTTTATATATGTTCATTGGTTCATCAACGCTGAATACAAGAATAGGCATATTGTTATCCTTACAAAGAGAAGCTGCTGTGCTGTCCATAACTGCAAGATTTTTGGCAAGAACTTCGTCAAAGGATACTCTGTCGTAACGCTTTGCATCAGGATTTTTCTTAGGATCGCTGTCGTAAACACCGTCAACCATAGTTGCCTTCATTATAATGTCGGCGTCAATCTCTACTGCACGAAGAGCCGCAGCAGTATCTGTGCTAAAGAAAGGATTACCGGTTCCGCAACCAAAGATTACAACTCTGCCCTTTTCAAGATGGCGAACAGCTCTGTTTCTGATATATGGCTCTGCAACCTGAGGCATTGAGATGGCTGTCATAACACGAACATCAACACCTGCCTGTTCAAGTGTATCGCCAACGCCAAGTGCGTTAATTGCTGTTGCCAGCATGCCCATATGGTCAGCACGAGTTCTGTCCATCTTGCCTGAGCTTCTGCCACGCCAGAAGTTTCCGCCACCTACAACAATTGCAACCTGTACACCGTCATCAACACATTTTTTGATAGCGTTGCAAAATGACTCTACAATATCAAAATTGATACCTTTCTTTTCATCACCTGCAAGGGATTCACCTGAAAGTTTCAGCAAAACTCTTTTATATTTTTTATCCATTATAAAACACACTCCTATCCATAATATATATCTTTATTCATACTAATAATACACTATATATGGTATTTTGTAAAGGAATAGAAAAGAAAATAAAAAAATTTTATGCAAAAAAGAGCTATCTCGTACGAGATAGCTCCATTAAACCTTGAAGGTTAAATTATTTTGTCATACTTGCTACTTCAGCAGCAAAGTCGTCCTGACGCTTTTCAAGACCTTCGCCCTTTTCAAAACGAACAAATTCCTTGATTGCGATAGAACCGCCAAGCTCCTTAGCAGTGTTGTTTGTGTACTGCTGAACGGAAATCTTATTTTCCTTAACGAAAGCCTGGTCAAGGAGGCAATTCTCCTTGTAATACTTACCAATCTTACCCATAACAATCTTGTCTGCGATTGCCTCAGGCTTACCGGAATTGATAACCTCAGCCTTCATAATTTCCTTTTCGTGCTCGATAACCTCGGCAGGAACATCCTCTTCCTTAAGATAAGGTGTGTTAAGAGCTGCAATCTGCATTGCAATATCCTTACCGTATGTTACAAACTCAGGCTTGTCAGCAAGGTCTGTATCAAAGTTAACAAGAACACCGATAACACCGCCTGCGTGAACATATGCTACACAAGCGCCCTCCATCAGCTTAAAGCGACGGAGCTGAATGTTTTCGCCGATAACAAGAACCTTCTCCTGAAGAAGCTCTGCAACAGTCTTGTCACTTCCGCTTGCCTGACAAGCAAGAAGAGCCTCTACATCAGCAGGAGCATTATCCATAACTGTCTGTGCACAAGTCTTTACAAATGCCTGAAAGTCTGCGTTCTTGGCAACGAAGTCTGTTTCTGCATTTACTTCGATTACAACGCCCTTCTTAAGGTCGTCGGAGGTCATAGCGAAAGCCATACCTTCGGCAGCAATTCTGCTTGCCTTTTTAGCCTGTTTTGCAAGACCCTGCTCTCTTAAAAAGTCAACAGCCTTGTCCATATCACCGTCTGCTTCAACAAGTGCCTTTTTGCAGTCCATCATACCGCAGCCGGTCTGTTCTCTTAATGCCTTAACATCTTTAGCTGTAAATGATGCCATTTATATCATCCTCTCAAAAGTTATATTCAATTATTCTTCAGTTTCCTCTGCCGGTTCTTCTTCGCTTAATTCAGCAGCGCCCATCTGACCCTCTCTGCCTTCGATAACAGCGTCAGCCATTGCACCAGCAATAAGCTTTACTGCACGAATAGCATCGTCGTTACCCGGGATAACATAGTCAATCTCATCCGGGTCACAGTTTGTATCAACAATAGCAACGATAGGAATGTTAAGCTTCTTAGCCTCTGCTACTGCGATTCTTTCTTTTCTTGGGTCAATGATGAAGAGACATCCGGGGAGTTCTTCCATCTCTTTGATACCGCCAAGGAACTTTTCAAGCTTTTCAATTTCAAGGTTGAGCTTGATAACTTCCTTCTTTGGGAGAAGCTCGAATGTACCGTCTTCTTCCATTGCACGGAGCTGCTTAAGTCTTGCAACTCTTCTTCTGATTGTTGTGAAGTTAGTCATCATACCGCCGAGCCATCTTGCGTTAACATAGAAAGCACCTGCTCTTAAAGCCTCTTCCTTAACTGACTCCTGAGCCTGCTTCTTTGTACCAACAAAGAGAACGCTCTTGCCCTCTGATGAAAGCTCCTTAACAAAGTTGTAAGCCTCGTCAAGCTTCTTTACGGTCTTCTGCAAATCAATAATGTAGATACCGTTTCTTTCTGTGAAGATGTACTCTGCCATCTTAGGGTTCCATCTTCTTGTCTGGTGACCAAAGTGAACACCAGCCTCTAATAGCTGTTTCATTGAAACTACTGCCATTTTTTATTCCTCCTTAGGTTAAATCCTCCGCAGGTGTTATTGATTTAATTGCCGAAGTAAAATTACTCACCATGACAATTAGCACCTACGTGCGTAATGCAATCTGCATTTTACCATATAAAAGAAAAAAAATCAAGTGTTTTATTGAGAAAAACACTTGATTTTATAGTTTTTATTTATCAAAAAATCTTACATCCTTGTATGTGAGGAGGTAATCCTGAGATTCGTGCCACTTGCTTACACACAACCTTGGGTTATAGAAGTAGAGAATTCTGTGCTGAATTGCGGAATTCCCCTCCTTTAGAATGTACTTTACTGCCTTACGGGCCGCTGAATTAGGCTTGTGCTTAATGCTTCCGTCATATCCATATCCTTTGCGAACTGCATCAATTGATTTAAAGTTTCCGTAATAGTATGTATCCCTAATAGCCTGTGCAACAAGGCAACATCCGTAAAATCCCATTGTACCGGCTTCACCCATAACCAGTCTTTCGGCAATATCCAAATCCTTCTCTGTCATTTCAACTGCTCTTCCATCATACTTGTAGTCCGGGTCAGGATTTTTGATAGCAATAAGGTACCCCTTTGAAAGCTGTCGTTTTTTTGAGTCACTACTTGGCTCAGGGAGGGTTCTCAACTTTTCTCCTTTTATATTTTGATTCTTACCAACGCTGTAATAGTCAAGAGTTTCTGTTTCGTACTCCCTTGTAGTAGTGGTTGTGGAAATATTTTCCTTAGAACCCGGTTCTGTTGGAGTTCTTTTATTTTTCTTCACAGCTACCTGATATTCTTTTGTGGAGGACTGAGTTGCAGAAGTTTCCGCCAAAGTAGTTTCGGGGACAGTTGCCTCTCCAAACATATCAAAGGCATTACCGTATCCCATTCCGGAATATTCATCCTCAATGGGACTTTCAAGATTACCCTTTTCATCTTCGTATGCATAATCCGTAATGGCCGTAACCCTTGGGAAAAGTACTACCAAAGGAGTGAGAGAAATAAACGCCACCAAAAAGAATATCAAAATTTTTGTTTTTACTGATTTGCTCATTTTAATTCCTCTGCTATTAGTACTAACTTCTTAAACTGTTAACATTATAAAATTATTATCCACAGCATAATGATATGTTAGTATAAATCAACCGCAAACTAATACATTCTCCTTTAATTATATTACTTTGTTTTCCTTTTTTCAACGGAGTTTTGCACAATATATGTAGTAATTTAGTGTGCAATATACACAATTTACAGTATTTACAAAACATTTGTCAACAAAAATCAGTTTCGTCTTCTGCGCTTGTTTCCTCCAAAAAACTTCTTTGGAGCAGGTGACGGAACATCCCAATCTACAAGTATTGTGTCCTCGCCGATAAGCCCAATATTCTTCCATGGAATTATGTAGTCGTTCTTCCTGCCGAAAAGACCAAAGCACCTAAAACCGCCGTATATAATAAGTGCTTTCAGTTTTGCACACTCGGTATCAATTTCAAGGTCATCAACAAAGCCAATTCTACAACCGTTTGCCCTATTTATGACCTCTTTTCGTCTTAATTCATAAAAACTACAATTCATACCTGCCTCCGTTGACAATCAAATTATCCTTTGTTAAAATTAATATGAAAGTAAATAATAAATATTACTATCAAATGGAGGATTGTAATGAACTACAAACTATTTTCTGACTCAACCTGTGACCTTACCGACAGCCTTGCAAAGGAACTTGATATTGAGATTATTCCAATGCAATTTTGTCTTGATGACAAATACTACAAACATTACCTTGACGAGAGAGAAATGTCCATGGAGGACTTTTACAAAGCAATGAAGAACGGTGCTGACGCAAAGACTGCACAAGTTCAGTTTGAAACTTTTGCGGAACACTTTGAACCTGTACTAAAAGAGGGCAAGGATATTATTTACATTTGCTTTACCTCAGGTATGAGCGGAACATACAACACCTGTAAAATAGCAGTTGAGGAACTGCTGGAAAAATACCCGGACAGAAAAATCACTGTAATTGACTCACTTTGTGCATCTGCCGGAGAGGGTTACCTTGCCTATTTAGCAGGCAAAAAAATGCAGGAGTCACCTTCCTTTGATGAGCTTTGCAAATACATTGAAGATATGAAAATGAAGATTGTTCACTGGTTTGTTGTTGACGACCTTGACCAACTTAAAAGGGGCGGAAGAATCGGCGCTTTGTCCGCAACCTTTGGTAAGGCACTCCAGATTAAGCCACTAATCTCTGTGGACAACGACGGAAAGCTTACTGTTGTTTCTAAGATAAGAGGTAATGCAAAGGTATTCACAACTATTGTTGACAGAATAAAAAGAGATGGAGTTGACCTTGCAAGCCAGACAATTTTTGTTGCTCACGCAGAATGTCCTGAAAAGGCTGAAAAGCTAAAAGAACTTCTTTCTCCTCTTGTTAAGGAAGTTATCACAGTAAAGATCGGCCCTATCATTGGTACTCATGTTGGACAAGGTATGTGTGCGGTGCTGTGCGTTGGTGAAAGAAATTTAACTTAATGGGTTACAACTGATTATTTATAAATAAAACGGCTGTTGCATTTTCTTTTGCAACAGCCGTTACTATTTGCTATTTTAATGTTTGTCATGATTTGACTGTAAAAGACACATCATAAAGATTCCCAACAATGCTCCGATAAAAAGACCGATTATAAATCCTAATAACATATAATTTTTCACCTACCATATGACAATTTAATAAGTAAACTTGTGGGATAATAGCTTTGGTGAGTTGATGACTGTATATGTTGATACCCTTGTTTTTACCAATATAATTATTGACTATATCCTGCTGAATATTACAGGTAAAATCCTCAAGATTAATTACAAGCAATTTCGTTTGATAATTGCTTCTTTTCTTGGTGGGATTTCGTCATTAATTATATTATTGCCATCTCTACATTTTTTATTCAATTTTGTCGTAAGGCTATTTGTTACAGTGATTATTGTTTTAACTGGATTTGGATATAAAAATTTCAGTGCCTTTGTAAAAAGGGCGTTTATACTTTTTCTTATAAGCACAAGCTTTAGCGGACTAATACTTTTTATGCTGTCGGTTGTAAAAAGTGACTTTATTTCTGTTAACAATAGCGTGGTGTATTTTAACGTTTCCCCCTTAATGCTAATTGTAATGACAACAATTGCCTACATTTTGCTCAGACTTATTGACAGAATAAGGTTTGATAAGGGGAATTTAATCCACAAAATCAAAATCAAATATAACGGAATGGAATATACATTTTTTTCAAAATACGACACCTGTTGTAATGTTAAGGAGCCATTTAGCGGTAGTGAAGTTATTCTTGCAGAGGAAAAGCTACTGAAAAATATAATTGTTCCAAAGGGCAAATACAGAATCATACCTTTTAATTCACTTGGAGGTGAAGGGATAATAAAGGGATTTTTGCCACAGGAACTTTACATAGATGACATTAAAATTTACCGAGAGGTGTATATCGGCATAACTAAAGACATTTTTAGTGGTGAAGTAAACTCTGTTTTTAACTACAAAAATATATGTGAGTGATGATATGATTAAAAAATTAATTTACAAAATCAAAAAAGCTTTTTTCAAAAATGATGTTTTTTACATAAACAGCAACGAGTCACTTCCTCCCCCGCTAACTAAAGAGGAAGAAAACGAATTGTATGAGGGCATAAACCAAGGAAATGAAAAATGTAAAAACAAATTGATTGTGCACAACCTGCGACTTGTTGTGTATATTGCGAAAAAGTTTGAAAATTCCAATGTGCCTATTGATGACCTTATTTCAATTGGTACTATTGGTCTGATTAAGGCGGTTAACACATTTTCACCGGAAAGGTGCACAAAGCTTGCAACATACGCCAGCAGATGTATTGAAAATGAAATACTGATGTACCTGAGAAAAACCTCAAACACAAAAAACGAGGTTTCCATTGAGGAACCACTTAACACGGACTGGGATGGAAATGAGCTTTTGTTAAGCGATATTCTTGGAAGCGAGCCGGACATTGTAAACAAAGATATTGAAAATGAGCTGGAGAAAAGGCTACTTCTTCAAGCTGTAGATAAATTAAATTCAAGGGAAAAGCTGATTATGGAAATGAGGTTTGGGCTGAATAACAAAAAGGAATTTACTCAAAAACAGGTTGCCGACCAGCTGGGGATTTCTCAATCCTACATTTCAAGACTGGAAAAAAAGATTATTAAAAGGCTGAGGAATGAGCTAAAAGCTATGGTATAAATGGCATAATAAATATGGTATAAAATATGTAAAGCACGGGAAACCGTGCTTTTCTCATTCTATGATGTCGTTGACTCCTCTTTGGATACCGTCGCCAATATCCTCAACAGCATCTCCTGCATCACTGATTATACCGTTAGAGTCATTAACGGTACCGTCGTTGTCGTTGTTTTTTGTTGTTGACGACTGTTCCTTGGTTGTTGTGGATTCTGTTGTTGTCTGGGTTGTAGAGCTTGTAGTTTCTGTTGTTGAATTGTTTTTATTGTCGTTGTTCTTGCCACAGCCTACAAGAGAAAATGCAAGTATAGCCGCCAAAAATAGCGGTATTACAATTTTCTTCATTTTATCACCTCATAAAAAATTACCGTACCGGTCGGTACGGTAATAGTTTGTTACAAAAATTTCAATTTATGAGCATCAGGGATAAATAGTTTGGATAATTTTCTTTGTATCGTCAATCCATTTAAAAATGGAAATTCCTCCATCTTCTCTAAATTCAACACAAAGGCCGATTTCTTTTCCGTCTTTAAAATTTGAAACATAGGAAAGGTGACCGTATTTATCAAACCTTACGCCCATTCCATTTGGCTTGTTGTCAGACCAACCACCGGCGTGGTATGAGCCATCAGAGGAACGAACACCCAAGCCAAAGCCACTTCTTTTGTTGTTCTTCCATTCTCCTGTGTAGCAAAGTCCGCCATCTTTGTAGTAGTAAGAGCCAAAACCATCACGCTTGTTGTTTTTGTAGTTGCCCTCATAGGCGGTTTTTCCGCTGTCCATCTGGGTTCTTCCGTAACCGTCACGAAGTAGATTTTCGTTTAGCTCGCCAAAGTACAAATAGCGGTCACCACCACTGTTGATAATAAGGTCGGCGCTGTTGTCAGACTGAACCGGAGATTGGTCGTTAAAGTTCTGCAATTCTTGTGGATAATGTAAATCTGCACCGGCGATATTTGCCTTTTTCTCTTCCTGTGCTAAAACCTCGCTTATCACCTTACGCAACATTTCATCATTATAAGCATCACTATTTTCGCTATTGACGGAATTTTCTTCTTGGGTTCCTTCAGGAGATTTTTCGTAATTTATTTCTTCTGTGGAATTATCCTGTGATTTAGTATCATCTATATTCTGTTCTTCTGCCGAAATAATATTCTGCTGTTCATCTTCAATATCTTCATCAAAAGAAGATTCAACTTCTTCAGAAATTTCAAACTCATCTTCGGAAGTGCTTAATTCTTCAAGAGAAATTTCTTCTTCAATATTTTCCTCATGGGAACTTTCAAGGGAAACACTTTCCATTTCTTCAAAGTCATCAGAAAAATACTCTGTTTTGTCAATATCAAAGGTTTCGTTCATATTCTTTTTTAGGTTAAAGTCGTTATCCTTAAAGTTGAAACCACCTTCTCTATCCTCTTGGGTGTTGTATATCTTTGGGGAATTTTCCAGAGTAATTTCCTGCTTAATCCTCTCAATTTCAGACAGGACAGCACTTATCTCTTCCTCTGTGCCAAAATAGACAAGCCCTCTGTTTGTAAAAGCAGTTGCAGTTATGTAAGGGTTGCTTACAGAAAGTCTTTTTAAAACTTCGCCATTCTCGTTAATTTCCAGAAGTTTTAAGGTCATATCACAGGAATTACTGCGGTAATAAAGTACAGGGACATTATCCTCTTTGCCGGACATAAGCAAAACTGTTTCACCATCAAGGGAGAATGTAACCTTTTTCAGAATATGGTCGTTGGTAAATTCGTAAGAGGAAATCTCAACACCATCGTCATTATAGGTTCTTATCTCATAGGAATTCACAGAGGAAACCACAGATTTCTCAATGGTTTTTTTATCCTTTTGAACAACCCATTTCATAGGTTTTTTTCGTTCCAGATTATATGTATATTTAATTGAAATTTCTCCAATATTCTGAACAATTTTATCGCACTGGCGTTTTCCGTGTTCAAAAAAGTTCCTCCTTACCTTGGCAAGGACATCATCCTGCACATTAAAAGGTATAAAAGAGTTAATTGATAAACCGTAAATTATAAGTTCATCAGGATAAAAAATCGACATATTTTTTACTTCCTTTAAGTAATTTTAATTCCTTTAAGTAAAGGCACAGCCTAAACTGTGCCTTTCAATATTATATGTAACAATATGAATTTACATAGAGATAGTCTTTGCAATTTCGTAAAGGTCCTTGTCAAAAACTCTCTCCATATTAAGAGCTTCGGTAATATCGAAGTCAACAATCTTACCGTCTTTCATTGCAACAACACGCTTTGACTTGCCCTCTGCAAGGAGGTCAACAGCCTTGTGACCCATACTGGAAGCAACAACTCTGTCACGAAGTGTTGGAGAACCACCACGCTGAACATGACCGAGAATTGTAGCACGGGACTCAATACCTGTCCTTCTTTCGATATACTTTGCAAGGTCAACAGAACCGCCAACGCCCTCAGCAACAACAACGATAAAGTGCTGTTTGCCGTACTTCTTAGTTTCAAGAATTCTTGCAATAACATCATTTTCAATGTTATATGGAACCTCGGGAACAAGAATTGCAGTTGCGCCACAGCTGATACCTGTCTGGAGTGCGATGTCACCACATCTTCTACCCATAACCTCAACAACAGAACATCTGTCGTGGGACTGGGAAGTATCACGAATTTTATCAACCATTTCCATTGCTGTGTTCATGGCTGTGTCAAAACCGACTGTGTATTCAGAACAAGCGATGTCGTTATCTATTGTGCCGGGAACACCGATACAAGGAACACCCTGCTCGGAAAGTGCTCTTGCACCCATAAAGGAACCGTCGCCACCGATTACAACCATACCCTTGATGCCAAGCTCCCTACAATTTTCAGCAGCCTTTTTGATGCCCTCAGGCTTTTGGAACTCAAGACTTCTTGCGGTGTAAAGGATTGTACCGCCAAGGCTGAGTATATTCGTTACGGAACGAAGATCCATCTCTACAAAATCTTTTTTAAGAAGTCCACGGTAACCTCTCTTGATACCAAGAACATCAAAGCCCTTGTTGATACCGGTCCTAACAACTGCTCTGACAACAGCGTTCATACCAGGTGCGTCACCGCCACTTGTTAAAACTGCTATCCTATCTTTTGCCATTTCTTATTCCCCCCGGATAACTTATTTTATAAAACTATGTGCTTATTATAATACAAAACTAATGTAATAATCAAGTGTTTTTTGCCATTTTACCTGAATACAACATTTTCTTTTCCTAAAATATACTTAAGTTCGCTGATAAATACATCATTTACATCTGCCCAAAGCTGTCTTGGGGCCTTGTATAGCTTGTTTTCGTCCTCAACAAAAAACATTACCATTGTACTTCCGGAGAAGATTTCCAAAAGATTTTTTACCTTTTTGT